>NZ_MNQN01000031.1:0-36574 GCF_001915455.1 Bacteroides sp. 43_46
CTTACTTGCCGATGCAAAAATGCTGAAAGATATTTTGAAGTACCATGTCATTTGTGACCTCACCGGCTATGTCTGAAATGAAGAAAATGCACTCCCGTATATCTTGCGAAAGGAAGTCTCCGGAGATTTGAGAATCAAGTCCGTCTTGTACTCTATGGATTGCTTCAAGTGCTTTGCTTAATGCCTCATAATGTCTTACGTTTGTTACAATAATGTCGTTTTGCGTTACTGTGGGTAAGTGAGCTGCATTAATGAGCATTTTTTGAAGTTCTTCCGTGTTCCCCCGTTGTTTGGCTGATATGAAAATGGACTCTGTATATTCTTTTGAGGAGTCTTTTAGTAAAGTTAGTAAATCCTCCTTTTGCTTTTCTTCAATCAAATCAGCTTTGTTGAATACTGCAATCAGATGTTTTTCTTCGCAACGAGGAATAATTTTTTCAGATAACTGTTCTATTTGAGAAGCAGCATTCACAGAATCTATCATCCAAAGAACAATCTCTGCCTGATCCAGTTTCTGGAAAGTACGTTCAATGCCCAAACTTTCAATTGTATCATTTGTTTCACGGATTCCGGCAGTATCGATGAATCGAAAGGTGACGCCTCCTATATTAATCGTATCTTCGATGACATCGCGCGTTGTTCCGTGAATATCACTGACAATTGCCCTCTCCTCATTCAATAGTACATTCAACAGGGTCGATTTTCCAGCATTTGTCTCACCGATAATGGCAACAGGAACACCATTTTTGATAGCATTGCCTACACTAAACGAATGGACTAGTCGGGAAATAACTTGCTCAATTTTATCGGCCA
Source organism: Bacteroides sp. 43_46 (assembly GCF_001915455.1). Lineage (NCBI taxonomy): Bacteria > Pseudomonadati > Bacteroidota > Bacteroidia > Bacteroidales > Bacteroidaceae > Bacteroides > Bacteroides sp. 43_46. Next base: position 814 of record NZ_MNQN01000031.1, read on the forward strand.
ACTTCCGTAATGCCGAACGGTCGGCAAATTCCACATCTTCCTCACTGAAATCCAGTTCCAGTTCAATCATGGACGTGAAGTTCAGCAACTTGTTACGCAAGTCTGTCAGTTCTTTGCTAAAACCTCCCCGCATTTGACTCATTGCCAAACGGTGGGTCGCGGCAGATGAAGAAGCAATCAGGTCGGCAACAGCTTCTGCCTGACTTAAATCCATTTTCCCATTGAGGAAAGCACGTTGTGTGTATTCTCCCGGTTGAGCCATACGGCAGCCGTTCTTGATGAGTAGTTGCATTACTTGCTGGAGGATATAAGAAGAACCATGACACGTAATTTCCGTACTATTTTCTCCCGTGTAAGAATGAGGAGCACGGAAAAGACTAACGAGTACTTCATCAATGATTTCTTCTCCGTCATAGATACGTCCGAAAGTCAGCGTGTATGGCTTTTGATCATTAAATAGTTTGCCGGCTTTTGCAGGTTTGAAGATACGGCTAGTGATAGAAATGGCTTCCGGACCGGAAACACGGATGCTTCCGATAGCTCCTCCCTGGGCAGTAGCGATGGCACAAATAGTATCTTGGTTCATTATATTTTCTTTTTGAATGGGCAAAGATAAGGGTTTCTATGTAAAAAACAGAAGATTAGGGACAAGTTGTACTTTATTTGTTCATATTTGTCAGCGTTCAGCAGTGTACACAACAAAATATGCAAAACAAATAACCATGACTATGGAGCCAGTACAAATTTATATTCACTAAATGAAAATGGTGAGATCGTAAGAGAAAATTTGCAAAAGATACTTTCTTTACTTGCTGCGCATCAAATAATTTTGTGGGAATATGATATCCCTACGGGAAAATGCAGTTTTACGGATGATTATTTTCGTACACTTGGATTAAAAGAAGCCGGAATGGTTTTTAAGGATATTAATGACTTCTATCGGTTTGCTCATCCTGATGATATGGATGCTTGCCAAAAGTCTTTTGCAGCAATGCTTACCTCGGAATCAAAGACTTCACAGATACGGGTTCGTTGTATCGGAGAACATAAGGAAGTTATTTGGCTCGAAGACCATTTTCTCTCTTATAAAGGAAATGATGAAACACATCCGGATAAACTTCTGGCATATACTGTGAACGTAACTATTCCAAGGAAGTATATGATTTGTTTATTCACAATATCCATGAGTATCGCTCCTTTTGAAGGGAATAAAGTGCTGGTCCTGATTCATGATATCAGTGATCGGATTTGTCGCTCGAGGGAATTGATTGAGACGAAACGGTGGCAGAAGACGCCGATAAGCTAAAGTCTGTTTTTCTAGCAAATATGAGTCACGAGATTCTTTATCCGTGAAAAGCCCGACTTGATATTAATGGATATTCGTATGCCTGTAATGGACGGCATTCAGGCTATGGAAAAGATTTGTACTATGTCTTTTGCGGTACCCATTATCGCTGTAATGGCTTATGCATTTTATACAGAGTAGCAGGCTATTCAGGCAGGATGCAACGCTGTCATATCGAAACCTTATTCCATGGAAAAACTGAGAGAAACGATAGAATCCTATATTGGTTGATTAATTTTCTGAAAGGGAATCAACATTCCGGAAATTGTAGTGTTATTAAGATAATAATAACACTCTAATTTTGTTGGAATATGAAGGAAGTAAAGAAGGTTGTACTCATCGGAGCGAGTGGTTTTGTTGGCTCAGCTCTTTTGAATGAGACTTTGAACCGTGGCTTTGAAGTGATAGCCGTGGTTCGGCACCCTGAAAAGATAAAGATAGAAAATGAGAATCTGAAAGTGACGAAGGCGGATGTGTCTTCTCTTGAAGAAGTATACGAAGTTTGTAAAGGGGCGGATGCCGTTATCAGTGCGTTTAATCCGGGATGGAATAATCCCGATATATATGATGAGACAATTAAAGTCTATCTGACTATTATTGACGGAGTGAAGAAAGCAGGAGTCAACCGTTTTCTTATGGTAGGCGGTGCAGGTTCATTGTTTATTGCGCCCGGCTTGCGATTAATGGATTCCGGTGAAGTACCCGAGAATCTTTTGCCCGGAGTAAAAGCTTTGGGAGAGTTTTATCTGAAGTTCCTGACGAAAGAGAAAGAAGTGGACTGGGTGTTTTTCTCTCCGGCAGCGGATATGCGACCGGGAGTACGTACGGGACGTTATCGTCTGGGAAAGGATGACATGATTGTGGACATTGTGGGGAACAGCCATATTTCTGTAGAGGATTATGCGGCCGCCATGATTGATGAACTGGAACATCCGCAACATCATCAAGAGAGATTTACGATTGGTTATTGATTAAAGAAAGGAGCGAATCGGTAAACAGTCGGAAATTATATAAGTGAATCAATAAGTGAAGAAGAATGGCTTGAATATATATCACAATGTATAATTCAAGCCATTTCTTATTAAGTGGTTATTATCTTGTTGTTTTTTATATTCTGTCGAGCACCGTTTGAATCAACGTATCAATCGTATTTTTATATCCGGTATTCGCCTCTTTGATAAGGCGGTTGGCTATTACCATGCAGACAGTCATGGCCTTGTGTCCCATTAACCGGCTAAGTCCTGCCAAAGCGGAACTCTCCATTTCGAAATTGGTTATCTTGAAACCTTTGTATTCAAACGCTTCAATCTTATCATTCTGTTTCGGATCTGCTAACGGAATACGGAGCTCACGTCCCTGCGGACCGAAGAAACCTCCGGCGGCAATTGTCACGCCACGTACCATATCATCCTTCGCAACCCGGTCAATTAATTCTTCGCTGGCATCAATAACATAGGGCGCAGGAGCACACATATTTCCCGACCACCCCATGTGGTTGAGGAAAGCACGTTCGAAAGCCAAGTCGCATACAGCATTGCGTCCGGCATAGAAATTCAATAATCCGTCGAAACCAATAGACTTCTGCGAACATACGAATGTTCCCACCGGTGTATTTGGCTGTAAACCGCCGCACGTACCGATACGTACTAACTCTAACTGCCGGAACTGTTCTTTTTCTTCTCGTGTCTCGAAGTCGATATTGGCTAATGCATCCAGTTCGTTCATTACGATATCGATATTATCGCAACCGATTCCGGTAGAAACGACAGTAATTCGTTTACCTTTATATGTGCCCGTGATTGTCTTGAATTCGCGGCTTTCCACTTCGCATTCTTTGTTTTCGAAATGAGAAGCTACGAGTGCCACACGTCCGGGATCACCAACCAGGATAACTTTGTCTGCCAACCATTCAGGTTTTACGTGAAGATGGAATACAGAGCCGTCTTCGTTGATAATCAATTCAGAGGATGGAAAGTACTTTTTCATGTTATTGAAAGGTTTTAGTTTTACAATAAGACTGTATCTATAAATACAAACGCCGGAACCGGATTTAAGTTCGGAAGAGGTATCTTTCTTTTTCCGCAGAAAAAAGAGCATACATCTTGGAACAGAATTGAAACCGGGTTCCGGCGTTTATAATAAATTATTTGCTCAACGGCTGATTACCGGTGTTTCCTGTTACCGGTTTGGCAATATTTTCACGCATGGAAGTATCTGCTTCGATATTTTTCATCCGGTAATAATCCATGATACCCAGATTACCGCTACGGAAGGCTTCTGCCATAGCTTTCGGTACTTCTGCTTCTGCTTCTATTACTTTCGCACGAGCTTCCTGCGCTTTGGCTTTCATTTCCTGTTCGGAAGCGACTGCCATTGCACGGCGTTCCTCTGCTTTTGCCTGCGCAATATTCTTGTCCGCATTAGCCTGATCAATCTGCAAAGCGGCGCCGATGTTCTTACCTATGTCAATATCCGCAATATCGATAGACAGGATTTCGAAAGCCGTTCCTGCATCCAATCCCTTGCGAAGCACGAGTTTGGAGATAGAATCCGGATTTTCGAGTACTGACTTATGATTTTCGGAAGAACCGATAGACGAAACAATACCTTCGCCTACACGGGCAAGAATCGTATCTTCACCTGCACCACCGACCAACTGGCGGATATTGGCACGTACGGTAACACGTGCTTTGGCTATCAACTGGATACCGTCTTTGGCAACAGCCGTAACGGGAGGTGTGTCGATAACTTTCGGGTTTACAGACATTTGCACGGCTTCGAATACGTCACGACCTGCAAGGTCGATAGCGGTAGCCATTTGGAAAGGTAGCTCGATATTCGCTTTCGATGCGGATACCAGCGCATGAACAACCTTTTCAACGTGTCCTCCGGCCAAATAGTGGGCTTCCAACTCATCGCGGGTGATGTTTTTCAATCCCGCTTTGTGGGCTTCAATCATTCCCGGCACGATGATATACGGCGGAACGTTACGTATACGCATTAGAAATAGTTGTATCAGTGAGATGTTGACTCCCGATACTTTTGCCGACAACCAAAGGAAGAACGGCACGTAATGGAAAAATATTATCAGGAAGATAATACCTCCGGCTATCAGAAAGATAGGCAAGTAGAAAGATGATTCCATTGATGTTTTTATTAAGTGAATATTATTTTCTGTGTTTCTCAACCATAATTGTACCGTCGGTGATACGGCTTACGATAATCGGCGTCTTTTCGTTGAGGAAGCCATCTATCGACTTCACTTCCACGATGTTTCCGTTGATTTCTGCATAACCGATTTGTGCCAGGCGGGTGGTACTGATACCGGTATCGCCTACCTTTACGCTATCCTCTGCACTACGGTCTACCTTAGAATCAATATCTTTTTTCAGAGCCAGTTTGTCGAGCATTTTCGACCGCATGAACCAGACGAGCGACCCGATGCAGGCTACTCCTGATATTCCCAAGGTAATGAATCCCGCTGCCATACCTAGATTGGCAAATGCATAGTAATTGGCATAAATGATGCAAACCAGTGCAGAGATTCCTGCCAGACTAATACCGGGTATGACAAACAGTTCTACCAGAAACAGTATTACTGCGGCGATAATGAGAACGGTGATAATAAGTATATCCATAGTTCAGAGTTATTATTATTTTGTTTTTTCCGCGTTTCGTACATTTATTTCAAGAGCATCCAGTTCGCCGGACATTTGCAATATTCTCTTTTCCAAATCAAGAATGGCCGGAGTCAATATTGTTTTTTCCTGTTTATTGCCGGTTGCATAACGTAGCCGCATGCTATTGAGTTTTTCTTCTTGCTGACGATAGTCTTTTTCCATTTGCTGGTAACGTTGGAAGAGTTGTTTGGCCTTGGCCGATTTGAAATCTTTCAGAAGATAATAAGTCGTATTATCATCAATCACAAACTCGAAATCTGCAATCCGGCGTTCCTGCGGCTTATGGCTCATAGCGGCTTCCAAACGTTGTTGTGCTTCGGCAACTGCCTTTTTATCTTTCCATGTTTCTTTCAACGAATGAATCTGTGCCAACCGAATCATTTGCTGCTGGTCCATAGCTTCATAGTTGTAGGTCTGCTTTGAATTGTTGGGGATAAATACATAGATGCAGACCTTTCCTTCCGGTTGGAAACGGTCGGAAGCAAACCAACCCAGATTATTATATTCGTCGATCACGTACATATAGTCATTGTAGGGAGAATTAAACGGCATCCCTACATTCTCCGGTACAAGATACGTATCGGTGTTCGTATTGTAACGGGTGACAAAGATATCATATCCTCCCAGCCCTTCACCGTCGCTTGCGTAATAAATAGTAACACCGTCTGCCATAACAAACGGATAGTTGGCGTTTCCGGAATCATTGATACTGCCGGGCAACGGACGTCCGTTACTCCATTCATCTAACAGCTTATTTTTTGAAAGAATATCCAGATTTCCTCTTTCGCCTTTTTCGCTATAATAGATTTTGTTTCCGATTTCGGTTTCGTAGACTGTTCCCGGGTTATCGCCTTCAGTTTTGAAGAACTCGTTGAAAGTAAACAGCTTACCTGATTCTTCGCTAATTTTATAAGCATTCAGGAAAGTAGACTTGTCTACCACAAAACTGTCGATAATGGAGACATCTTCTACGCCTTTCAGCATACGGAGATCGGCTTTGCTTTTCTCTAACAGCTTTTCAGCTTCTTCGGTAGGGCGTTTTCGTTTCTTTAAGTCGGTGATATATTCTTCGAAGCAGTTCACTGCATCTTCAAAACGGTACGTGTCATTGTAAGCTTGTCCCAGATAAAGCTGTCCGCTGGCTACCCGTTTCTTTACAGCCATTTCGAGAGGTTTCACAGCTTCTTCAGCTTCTCCTGTTTTCAGGCAACATACGCCATACCAGTAATTATAATTACCATTGGACGGTTGGGATTTAGCATATTTCTTAAAGACAGGCTTGGCTTTCTCGTAGTCACCTTTAGTGAATAAGGTGCGTGCCTGTTCCAGTGTTTGCGCAGAAACTCCTCCAAGGAAGAAACTGCAAATTAGAAATAAAATATATTTTCTTTTCATCGTTCTTAGCGTTTATGAGTGACGGTTTGGTAGAAAACGGTATCGTTTTCGGTCAACAGTCAATTTATCAATTGTTCAAAAGTACAAATTTATTAGAAATAAACCCTTTTTCGGCGATTCTATTATGTTAATTCTTCTTTAAATCATTCTTTTCGCTTACTTTTGCAGCCGATTTTTGAAGATATGACACAATTTACGGAAGAAGAGAAAACCATTCGCCGCGTTGAAAGGCGGTTCAGTAAAGGAGTGGTGCAATATGGACTGATAGAAGAAGGAGACAAAATCCTTATCGGACTGTCGGGAGGGAAAGATTCGTTGGCGCTTGTCGAATTGCTGGGTAAGCGTGTACGTATCTATAAACCTCGCTTTTCGGTTGTCGCAGTTCATGTGGTGATGAAAAATATCCCTTATCAGAGTGATACGGCATATTTGAAAGCGCATTGTGAAGCGTATGGAGTACCTTTTGTACAATATGAGACAGCCTTCGATCCGGCTACCGATACACGTAAGTCTCCCTGTTTCCTTTGTTCGTGGAATCGCCGGAAAGCTTTGTTTACAGTTGCCAAAGAGCATGGATGTAATAAGATAGCCTTGGGGCATCACATGGATGATATTCTGGAAACATTGCTGATGAATGTCACTTATCAGGGAGCATTTAGCACCATGCCTCCCCGTTTGGTGATGAAGAAGTTTGATATGACGATTATCCGTCCGATGTGTTTGGTCCACGAAGCTGACTTGGTAGAGTTGGCGGCTTTACACAGTTATCAGAAGCAAGTAAAGAATTGCCCTTACGAATCACAATCCAGCCGGAGCGATATGAAAGGGATTTTGCGGCAACTGGAGGAGATGAATCCGGAGGCCCGTTACAGTCTTTGGGGAAGCATGACGAATGTACAGGAAGAATTATTACCGGATAAAATAGATTAATTAAAATCGGTTGTTATGAAAGGAATATATACAATTTTGTTGCTTATCGTATCCAATGTCTTTATGACTTTTGCTTGGTACGGTCACTTGAAGATGAAACAGGAATATACTTGGTTTGCTTCTCTTCCGTTGATAGGTGTAATTGCTTTTAGCTGGGCAATTGCTTTTTTTGAGTATTCGTGTCAAATACCGGCGAATCGTATCGGGTTTATCGGTAATGGAGGCCCGTTTACATTGATGCAGTTAAAGGTGATTCAGGAAGTGATAACTCTTGTCATCTTTACGGTGTTTACTACTGTTTTTTTTAAAGGAGAGGCACTGCACTGGAATCATTTGGCTGCATTCGTTTGCCTGATAGCGGCAGTGTATTTTGTGTTTATGAAGTGAAAAGATATTGTTTGTCAAATCCGATATGAATGTTTGAAAATTAGAGGCTCTGTTTTACCCAAACAGAGCGTCTGTTTTATATAAATAGAGGCTCTATTTGCATAAAATAGAGCCTCTAATTTATTCGTATATTTTCGTTGTCTTTTTATTGGGGAGTAGTTATGTATTTTTTCATCCCTTCCGTATAGTAAGTCTTAAATTCTCCGTTGTCTCCACTATAAATAAAGTACGCGTCAATCTTGGGGTTTGCTTTGCAGAATGTTTCGGCTTCTTCCAGTCCCATTACCATAAAGGCGGTAGCCAGCGCATCGGCGGTCATACAGTCTTCTGCGATTACTGTGGCAGATAAGATATTGTGTTGCACCGGATAACCTGTTCTGGGGTCAATCGTATGAGCGTATTTTTTTCCGTCTTTATAGTAAAAGTTACGATAGTTGCCGGAGGTAGCCATACCGAGGTCGGTGAGGTCGAGTACCGTTTGTAAGTCTTGTCTCACGGATAGGGAGTCGTCAATCGGTTTGTTGATGCCGATACGCCATAAGTTGTTTTTGGGGTTAACCCCTTTTACTACCACTTCTCCGCCTATGTCTACCATATAATTCTTTATTCCTTTCCGGTCGAGCAGTTGGGCGATGACATCCACCGAATACCCTTTGGCAACCGCACTGCAACTTAACATGATGCGGGGATCTTGTTTGATAACTCTTCCATTTTCTAGTTTCACCTTTTCATAATCGGTGATTTGCAGCAGGCTATCTATCATTAATGAGTCCGGGAAAGCTCCTTTCTTGAATCCGAATCCCCAGGCGTTGGCCAGTGGGGCTATGGTTATGTCGAAAGCACCTTTGGTTTCACGGGAGATTTCCATGGAACGGTTGAAGCATTTTTGAAAGAAACTGTCTGTCACTAATTCTTCATTACGATTTACACGACTGATTACGGAACTGTCATTGAACGGAGATAATGAAAAGTCGAAACGTTTCAGTTCTGCTTCGATCTCTGGTTTCAAGTCACTGTCATATTGGTAGGTGATGTTGTATACTGTTCCGAATACAAGCCCTTTGATATTGTAATAGTTTGCTTGCTGATTGTGTCTGGCTAATATCCAAATGGTTGCCAGAATCAGGAACGCTAGCCAAAGGAAACTTTTCTTTGTTTTCATACGCTTTTCTATATTTTGATGAGAAACTTTTTCTTTTTATTGAAAGAATAAATGTTCAACCAATATTTTTAGTCCGATGATGACTAAAATGATACCTCCCCATAGTTCTGCTTTTAACTTTCGGGCAATCCCGCAGCCGCATTGGATACCAAAGATCAGCCCGATGAGCGACATGACAAATGAAACAAGTCCGATGATACAAATAGGAGAGAGGATTTGAGTATAATCTTGAACTCCCAGAAAGGCGAAGGAAATGCCGATTGCCAGTGCGTCAATACTTGTCGCTATCGCCATTGTGAATACTACTTTCAGCTTGGTGGGATTAAATAGCTGGCAACATTCTTCTTCCTTGAAAGATTCGAAAATCATTCTGCCGCCTAGAAAGGCAAGAATAGCAAAAGCGATCCAATGGTCTACGCTTTCTATCAGGTGACTGAAACTCTTGGCGAACATCCAGCCGATGAAAGGCATGAGAGCCTGAAAAAATCCGAAGGCGAAAGCCATGACCAGCATCGGTCTCCATTGGGTACGTTTTAAAATAATACCGCTTGCAATCGAAACAGCGAAACAGTCCATCGCCAAACCTATTGCAAGCAGCCAAATCTCTAGTCCTGTCATTATATTCTAAAGAGGTAGTTTATAAATGAGGGAATAAGTGATTCCCATATTGTTCGATTTATATTTTCCGTAGCCGGGCACATACCAAGGATCTCCGTATTCTCCCGTAGAAGCGCTGGTTTTATATTTCATGCGTACCGACCAGCCCATGTTGAAGTTCTTGTAAATGCGTACTTTAACTCCTAATACGATTTCCAACCATTGTACGGAGGCTTTCATTCCCGGATGATTGAACGGGATACTTCCTCCCCAGTAGTCGTCTCCGAGACTGGGATTACCGATGTTGTCCCCCCATATCGGATCATCTGCCGGCAGGGTCGATACATCGTATTTGAATGAACTGAACGCATAACGGATACCTGCATACAGATAACTGTTTTTCTCTTTCTTCTTTGCCATTGTGTTGTAATCCACACCGATGCGGAAGAAAGGGGCTGCTTTACTTTTATAGTGTATACCTGTTTCGCTCCATGTGTCTGTGCCTCCCATACCAAACTCAACTGTCGGGATGAATTTGTTCTTGAGGTTGACTGCTATACTTACTTCAGAACTCATAAAGTCACCACCCAGAAGTTTACTTCCGATGCCGTATAAGTCTACACCTACATACGTCCCGTTATAGAACGGAATTGTATCTATCTCGGTAACTTCCTTTTTCTTCTGATCTCTTTTGGGTGTATGGACCGGGCGTTGCTGCTGTGCTATCAACGGAAGCCCAATACAAAAGAGCAGAAGCAGACTAATTAGTCTCTTCGTCAGGTGTCCGCTCTCGGTATATAAAGAATATTTGTAGATTCTCAATTTCATTTGTATTGGCTTCTTTATTTCGTAAATAGATAGAATCTATTGTTTCCGCACTGTTTGTTTTATTTCCAAACTTGGCGCTGATGATGTTCTGTTTCATCATATATCCGCATTCCATAGACTGGAAATAGGGAGTGTTCTGTTGCACAATGTATAAAGTGTCTGCGTTATCCCAATTACGTACAGGGTCATACCGGAGAATAAATATAGTAGAATCGCTGGTATATCGTAATGGTAACATCACTTTGTGAACTTTCTTCTCATTATTTAGAATAATAGAGTCAGTTCCTAATGCTGTAATAGTTAATGAATCGAGTGTGTCATTTGCTATAACGTTTGGAACGAGAGTTTTGTCAATGGACTTGAATGTGCAATACATCATCGGTCGTCCTGCCAACGAACAGTCGTTTTCGTCCGAGCACGAACTGTGGATACTGATAGCACCACCGACAATTAGTAATATGAGAAAGATACGAATTAAATTCTTCATAATCAATGGTTGAATGTGAATCAAATTTTCTTTTCTATCTGATAGTTATTCCGTTCCGGTGCGTTACGCGAGATCAGTTCGCCTAAGAATCCGGCGAGGAACAGTTGTGTACCTATAATCATAGCCGTGAGTGACAAATAAAAATAGGGAGAATCGGTCACCAGTCTATAGGGGAGACCGTTGTACATGGCGTATAGCTTGCTTACACCTACAATGATAACGGATATCATTCCGATGAGAAACATCAGTGAACCTAGCAGACCGAAAAAATGCATGGGCTTGATTCCGAACTTGGAAAGGAACCAAAGAGAAAGCAAGTCCAAGTATCCGTTAACAAAGCGGTTCAGTCCGAATTTGGTTGTTCCGTATTTGCGTGCCTGGTGGTGTACCACCTTTTCACCGATTTTCTTGAATCCGGCATTCTTTGCCAGATAAGGGATATAACGGTGCATCTCACCATAGACTTCAATATGTTTGATGACCTCTTTGCGATAGGCCTTCAGCCCGCAGTTAAAATCGTGCAGATTCTTGATGCCCGAGACTTTGCGTGCAGTGGCGTTGAATAGCTTGGTCGGCAATGTCTTTGATATTGGATCATATCTTTTCTGTTTCCAGCCCGAAACCAAATCGTAGCCGTCTTCCGTAATCATCCGGTATAGTTCGGGGATCTCGTCCGGACTATCTTGCAAATCGGCGTCCATAGTGATAACCACATCACCCTGTGCCTCTGCAAATCCGCAATAGAGTGCAGGTGATTTACCATAGTTACGGCGGAACTTGATACCTTTCACACAGTCCGATTGGGCTTTGAGTTTTTCTATCACTTCCCATGAGCGGTCTGTACTTCCGTCGTTAACGAAAATCACTTCGAATGAGAATCCGTTGGCTTGCATTACCCGTTCTATCCAAGCGTAGAGTTCGGGTAGTGACTCTTCTTCATTGAATAATGGGACTACAACTGATATATCCAATTACGATTGAGACAGTCCGTTGTTTTCCGGTTTGGCTTTTTTCATGACCATTAGTCCGGTAGGGATAGCCAGAAGACTGCCCCAAAACACATCCCATGACAGTAATTGCATAGTAATGTTGATTGAGGTGAGTGAACGGGCGGTATCTATCGTTTCTTTTATAATATCTTTGTTTTCTGCCAGGGCAGGAGTGTTGGTCATTAACTCGTCCCAAAGTTGGATGTAAGAATTGACGATGAAGCCATGGTCTATGAATTGGAAATAAATGTAGTGTACCACAGCTACCAACAAAGAAGCGAACATATACATAAATATAGTAAAGAGTACTGCATGAGAAAACTGGATACTTCCTCCGCAGATTTTATTCCGATACATCTTCACGTAGTGGTAACCGATGAAGGGCACTGCCAGCGTCAGGATTACGAATAATAATGAAAGGAAGGGTATATGAAATCCTAACGGAAATAATATGAATTTCAATATCCAATAGATTCCCATATACGTGCCAAAGTGCATGGCATATTTTTGTAAATAACTTCTGTTTTCTGTCATCATCATTTATAAATTGCGCACAAAGGTACAAATAATCTCGGTTGGTAGGGGAAATATGGTTGTTAAAGTTAATAAAGCTACAAAAGTTACTGTCTGAATATTTTTTTTATGATTTTAATTGATTGAAATGTAGCCGGTTAGTTGTTGGCTGGTGAAAAAAGTTTCTTGCACCTATTGCAGAATCAATAAAAATGTCTACCTTTGCAACCGCAAAACGGGTAAGTCCTATACGGCCAGCTCCCTTCGAATCCTCCAGGGCTTGATCGCAGCAAAGGTAGTTGGTTGTAGCGGCGCTATAGTAAGCTTACCCACCCGCCTCTTTAGCTCAGTTGGCCAGAGCACGTGATTTGTAATCTCGGGGTCGTTGGTTCGAATCCGACAAGAGGCTCAAAAGAAGGATGCCAATCCGGATAAAAAAGCATTCAGGTAGTTGTCTGAATGCTTTTTTTGTTATCTGTTCCTGTATAATTTTATAAAGATTCCCAAAGTTGCCAGAATGATTAGTAAGGTAAGCCCGAATGCCCAATAGTTGATAACTCGTGATTCTGCGGTAAGTACATAATTTCCAGTCAGAAGGCGGAGACCGTCTATTTTCCATACCATTATATTATTGGTTGAAAGACTGGCGTTGGAAGAAAGAAGTGTGCCGGGCATTGTCAACTCAAATTGTATAGCATGATAGAATACTTCAGCAATCTTGATTTTCTGTTCGCACATATTGTCCATTGCCTTTGCATGGGCTTTATAAAGTTCCGAGTAATAGTTTGTTTGACCGACTTTATCAAAAAGCGCACAGACATCATCTATTCCTGCGTCTCCACAACTGTCTTTCCCTGACAGGTGATTGGTATAGACTGTTTCTTTGAGTTCGTTCAGGCGGTTTACGTAAACCGTGTCACCTTTTTGTGAGGTAAATTGGCGAATGACTTCCCAAATAATTTCGTATTGGCTGCGATTGTACCATTCTCCGAATTTAGCTTCGAGTTTATCTAGTTTGTCGTTTTGTTCGATGCCGTTCATACCGCTAAAGGCAGCGTTGTCTCCACGAAACCAGATTATTTGTTCTTCTTTATTCAGATATTTGTCAAGAGGGACCGGTCCTTTGTCCGGAAGTTCTTTATAAGTAGCGGTATATATATAATAGGTATAAAACCATTTAAAACGTTTCTTTAACTGCTCCGTAGGTATTGCCAAAGAGCTCATCTGTTCTTTTCCATTGGAGATAGAGAAATATTCTCCATTTATCAGGGGAATATTCCGGCAGGCTTTTACATTCAGTTTTTCTTCTTCTCCCCAGAAATTAAATTTGAGGGTGGAGTCCAGATTTACTATCTGCCAATCGGTATCTAATTGAAACAGAAATGGGTTATGTGTCTTATCTCCTGCAATGAAAGCGGAATCACCTCGTGCATAGACCTCTCTATGCATACTTCCATTGGTGTCTATCCGTGAAGTCATTCTATAATAAGTACTGCACGAAGTCATACCCAGTGACAGTAACAGTAGTAATGTTGCGATTGAATGATTAGTTTTCATACTCTGTTTATCTTAATTGGTTTTCTTTTATAATTTGAAGTATTCGCGTCTGCCGGAGCTTCCGGTGCTGCGTGTATTGAGAGGATAGGTAGGTACTTTTCTCCAAGAGTTGCATTTCTTCCCAGTTCTCCGGTAAGGGAAATGAAGTGCCGTTTGGCTGATAGACATATCCATTTTGCGTTTCTGCTTCGGAAAGGGAGGGAGGAAAACAAGCATCGTTTATAAATAAAAAGAGCAATAACGTTGCTGCGGTTCCTGATATCCAAGCACCAACGAGATATCTTATCTTTTTCTTTTTAGGAGCGTTATCGGTTATCTTATTCAGAATAGCCGCTGTTAGTTCTTCTGGATTTTCTAATATGGGTTGTCTGTTTTTGATTTCCGTCAACCATTCTTCGTACTTTTTATCTTCTTGTTTCATAAGTCGGGGTCTATTTGATTCATTTTATTACGTATATTCTTTCGGGCAAGATATAGAGTGCTTTTTATCTTCTCAGGTGATAGGCCTGTGATAGTTTGCACTTCTATGACTTCCAGTTCTTCTACATCACGCAGCATGAAAACAAGTTTCTGCTGGGGAGGAAGTTCGTTGGTATAGCGCAATATCAATTCTTTCAGTTGCCTGTTGGATAGAGATATTTCAATATTGTCGTCCGATGCGAGGTTGATAGAATCAGAAAAGGCGAACTCGTTGTTCAAAGACGAATGGCGAAGTGAACGTAAACGGTCATAACACGCGTTGCAGGTGATTTTATAAAGCCAGGTAGAAAAGCGATTCTTCCGATTATATGTTTTCAAGGATAACCAGACTTTTACAAATGTCTCCTGTGTTATGTCCCTGGCTTCGTCTTCGTCACAAAGCAACCGGAAGGCAAGCCTGAATACCATTGGCTGAAATTCGGTGACCAACTGGGCAAATGCTGCTGTGTCTTTCCGTTGGCTCCGGTCTACCAGTTCCAGTGTCTTTTCCTGATTTATCATTGTTTATTCATTCTTGTTTATTATATGATACGCATGAAAATGTTTCTGGTCGTTTGCGAATCATCAAATATATAAAAAAAGAGGATAGGCTTTTTAAAACCTATCCTCTTTTACTTATAAAGTAAAAAGTATGCTTACTTGATTCTCTTATATCCATATACGGCCAAGTCACCCAATTCTTCTTCGATACGAAGCAACTGATTGTATTTAGCCATACGGTCTGAGCGGCTCAAAGAACCGGTCTTGATTTGTCCGCTGTTAGTAGCTACTGCGATGTCGGCGATCGTAGCGTCTTCTGTTTCACCGGAACGGTGAGAAGTAACAGTTGTATATCCGTGGCGGTGAGCCATTTCGATAGCGTTCAATGTTTCCGTTAGCGAACCGATTTGGTTTACTTTAATCAGGATAGAGTTGGCGCAGCCTTTTTCAATACCCATTGCTAGGAAGTCGACATTCGTTACAAACAAGTCGTCACCTACTAGTTGGCAACGGTTGCCGATACGTTCGGTAAGTTTCTTCCAGCCGTTCCAGTCGTTCTCACTCATACCGTCTTCAATAGAGTCGATAGGATATTTATTGATCAGTTCTTCCAAGTAGTCGATCTGTTCTTCAGCAGTACGCTTTTTGCCTTTTGCACCTTCAAACTTGGTGTAATCATAGATGCCGTCATGATAAAATTCGGAAGAAGCACAGTCCATACCAATCATAACGTCTTTGCCCGGTTCGTATCCTGCAGCTTTTATAGCGGCTAGAATTGAATTCAGAGCATCTTCCGTACCTTCCAAGTTGGGGGCGAAACCACCTTCGTCGCCTACGGCAGTGCTAAGACCGCGGTCTTTTAATACTTTCTTCAATGCATGGAATACTTCGGCACCCATTCTTAATCCTTCTCTGAAAGAAGGAGCGCCTACGGGACGAATCATAAATTCCTGGAATGCGATAGGAGCATCGCTATGTGAACCGCCGTTGATGATATTCATCATCGGTACAGGCATTACGTAAGTATTTGTTCCGCCGATATAACGGTATAGAGGAAGGTCGAGATAACTAGCGGCAGCTTTGGCTACGGCAAGAGACACACCGAGGATAGCGTTGGCACCTAAATTAGATTTAGTCTTGGTACCGTCCAATGCCAACATTGCGTAGTCGATTCCTCTCTGGTTGAGTGAAGACATACCGATTAGTTTCGGAGCGATGATTTTATTTACATTGTCAACCGCTTTTTGTACTCCTTTTCCACCGTAACGTTGTTTGTCACCGTCACGAAGTTCCAATGCTTCGTGTTCACCTGTGGAAGCACCCGACGGCACGGATGCGCGTCCCATAATGCCTGATTCCAATACTACGTCAACTTCTACTGTGGGGTTACCTCTTGAATCGAGAATTTCTCGAGCTACAATTTTTTCAATTTTCATCGTTTCTATTGTTTTTGAATAAGATTTCTGCAAAAGTACGGACTTGACAGAGAGTGAGAAATCACTATAAATAGGTATTCTTTTTGGCCCTATTCCCTATATGTCGTTAGTCCGATCTTATAATATAACAACGGGACGATGTTTTTTGTTTGAATGCAGGCGAATGAAATTTGAAGGATTTTAGTCTTCGATAATAACACCCAGCAAAGGAAGTAAATCCATAGCTTGTAAGGACGTGATAATAGCTCCTTTTAGGTCACTGGTATTAAGTGTTATACTGCTGATGCGGGAGGTGCGTAGGTCTATTCCCCGGAGTGGGGCGTGTGAGAAGTCGGCTTCCACCAAATCGCAACTATCAAAAGCGACGGAAGAAAAGCGGCAGTCATTGAAACTCCCGTTTCTGAACAGGCAGTGCGCAAAACGTACCTGGTTCATTTTACTCATTGCCAGATTGATGTATCCGGCATTGCACTCGTGTAGCAGAATATGATTCAAAGTGGTTTCCGAAAAATTAGTTCCCAGCAACTTACAGAAAATAAATTCTACTCGGTACAAAGAGCTTTCTGCAAAAGAAATATTGGATAGGTCGCAGTTCTCGAACCGGACATCTGTCAGTTGGGATGAATGGAATTTGCATTCGCTGAATATCTGATTTTGGAAAGTACAGTTCTTGAAACTTTTATAGGACTTGTTGATTCCTTCTTCTTTTCCTTTGTTAAATAAAAGATCGGAGACTGTTTCTTCCTTGTCAAGCCATTCTTGTAAAGTGCTTGCACTGGTTTCTTGTTCTTCCATTATCGGAGAAACTACACGGACGGGTTTAGCTGTATTTCTTTTTGTCATGTTGCAAAGGTTCCTTTTTTATAATTGTTTTCCTAAATAACCGCCTGCCACTACAGCTGTCAGTCCTATTGCTATACTTAATAGGGTGTAGGTAATGAATGTACCGTAAAATTCTCCTTTTAACAGCCCTATGCCGTCACTGGAGAAAGTAGAGAAGGTGGTAAATCCTCCGCATAATCCTGTTGTTAGAAAAAGGCGAACTTCGAAAGGAAAGTGGAACCGTTCGGAAAGAGCGTAAAATAGTCCGATGAGAAAACTACCGAAGATATTGACCGTGAAAGTAGCCCACGGAAAATTGTAGGGAACAATCCGTTCGTGCATAAGTAGCTGTATGCAATAACGCAATGCGCTACCGGTGCCGCCACCAAGAAAAATATAGATAATTTCTTTACTCATTTGGTTTTAGATATTTGTATCAGAGTTGGTGTAACTCTTTGGAAAAATAAAATAATTGTGTGCAAATATAGGAAGAATGTGTAATATACGTGTATAGTCAATCTGTTTTATTCGGCATAGCTACTGTGCTTTTTTCTCTTTACTTTCATTATTCGTTTTGTAATTAGTGTTTTATGTGATTGGATATATATTATGGAGAACATTATTGCAGTACATCGGTTGATAAGAAAGTAACAAAATAGTGATTTAAAACATTCAGGTGAAAAAGATTGTTTTTTTAATCTCCATATTTTAATAAATATTAGTTGTTGCTCCGCAAAGAAAACTAAAACTTTGCGGAGTTCTTTTTTTATTAGACGGATTCTTTTTTGTACTTTTGCACATCTTTTTTTAAAACATCATCAATAAAGAGAACGACATGGGAGGTTTTTTCGGAACAGTCTCACAAGTGAGCTGCGTGACTGATTTATTCTACGGTACAGATTATAATTCACATTTGGGGACGAAACGGGGTGGACTTGCTACCTATAGTGAAGAGCGAGGTTTCATCCGATCAATCCACAACCTGGAAAGTACTTATTTCCGTACTAAATTTGAAGATGAACTGGATAAGTTCAAAGGAAATGCCGGAATCGGTATTATTAGTGATACAGACGCACAGCCTATTATTATTAATTCTCACCTCGGACGCTTTGCCATTGTTACTGTCGCAAAAATCACCAATATTAAAGAATTGGAAGATGAGCTTCTCTCGCAGAATATGCATTTCGCCGAACTTAGTTCAAGCAACACCAATCAGACGGAACTTATTGCATTACTTATCATACAAGGCAAAACTTTTGTCGAGGGTATCGAAAATGTATTCAAGCATATCAAAGGTTCTTGTTCCATGCTTCTGTTGACGGAAGACGGAAGTATTATTGCTGCCCGTGACCAGTGGGGACGTACTCCCGTAGTGATCGGAAAGAAAGAGGGTGCGTATGCTGCAACCAGTGAATCATCCAGTTTTCCGAATCTGGATTATGAGATTGACCGATATCTGGGTCCGGGCGAAATTGTACGTCTGTACAGCGATCATGTTGTACAACTACGTAAGCCGGGTGAAGGTATGCAGATTTGTTCGTTCTTGTGGGTGTATTATGGTTTCCCGACTTCCTGTTATGAAGGGAAGAATGTTGAGGAAGTACGTTTCACGAGTGGCTTGAAAATGGGACAAATGGATAAATCGGAAGTAGACTGTGCTTGTGGCATTCCTGATTCGGGAGTCGGCATGGCATTAGGATATGCAGAAGGCAAGGGAGTCCCTTATCATCGGGCTATTTCGAAATATACACCGACATGGCCTCGTAGTTTTACACCGAGCAATCAGGAGATGCGTTCTCTTGTAGCGAAGATGAAACTGATTCCGAATCGTGCCATGCTCCAAGGCAAACGTTTGTTGTTTTGTGACGATTCAATCGTTCGTGGAACTCAGTTACGTGATAATGTGAAGATTCTGTATGATTATGGAGCAAAAGAGGTACATATGCGTATTGCTTGTCCTCCGTTGATTTATGCTTGTCCGTTTGTCGGATTCTCAGCTTCCAAGAATGCGTTGGAGTTGATTACCCGCCGTATTATAAAGGAATTGGAAGGTGACGAAGATAAGAATCTGGAGAAATATGCTACCACCGGCTCTCCTGAATATGAGAAGATGGTTAGCATTATTGCCGAACGCTTCGGTCTGACTTCTTTGAAATTTAATACTCTCGAAACATTGATTGAAGCTATCGGATTGCCGAAATGTAAAGTGTGTACACACTGCTTTGATGGTAGTAGCCACTTTTAAAAGATATTATACAATAAAAAAGAGCCGTGAATTGCTTTGTAATTCACGGCTCTTTTTTTACCTTTACGGCACTATAAACTATCAAATTGTAATTAATAACTTGTAATTAAATAACATGACTTTAGTAGACAGATTCTTAAAGTACGTAAGCTTCGATACACAATCTGATGAATCGACAGGGATTACCCCCAGTACTCCGAAGCAAATGGTATTTGCTGAATATTTGAAAACAGAGTTGGAATCTTTAGGCCTGGAGGATATTACTCTGGACGAGCATGGCTATCTTTTTGCCACGCTTCCTGCCAATATAGATAAGGATGTACCCACAATCGGATTTATTGCCCACATGGATACAAGTCCTGATATGAGTGGTAAAGATGTGACTCCGCGTATTGTAGAAAAGTACGATGGTTCGGATATCATGCTTTGTGCCGAAGATAATATAATTCTTTCTCCCGTTCAATTTCCCGAATTGCTTGATCATAAAGGAGAGGACCTGATTGTTACCAACGGAAAAACATTGTTGGGTGCAGATGATAAAGCTGGGATCGCCGAAATAGTATCGGCTGTTGTTTACTTGAAAGAACATCCTGAGATCAAACACGGGAAGATTCGCATCGGCTTTAATCCGGACGAAGAAATTGGTGAAGGCGCTCATAAATTTGATGTGGAGAAGTTCGGTTGTGAATGGGGATATACAATGGACGGAGGTGAAGTAGGAGAGCTAGAGTTTGAAAACTTTAATGCTGCTGCTGCCAAGATTCTTTTTAAGGGACGCAATGTACATCCGGGGTACGCCAAAAATAAGATGATTAACTCGATCTATCTTGCCAATCAGTTTATTACTCTGTTGCCTTCTATAGAAAGACCGGAACATACGACAGGCTACGAGGGATTCTATCATTTGATCGGTATTCAGGGCGAAGTGGAGCAATGCACTGTTTCTTATATTATTCGTGACCATGACCGGGCTAAATTCGAAGAACGTAAGAAAGAGATAGAACGCCTGGTTGCCCGGATGAATACCGAATATGGTGAAGGCACTGTAACTCTTGAATTGCGCGACCAATATTATAATATGCGTGAAAAGATAGAACCGGTAATGCACATTATTGACATCGCTTTTGCTGCTATGGAAGCCGTAGGCGTGAAACCGAATGTGAAGCCAATTCGTGGAGGTACGGACGGTGCGCAGCTTTCTTTCAAAGGTCTGCCATGTCCGAATATCTTTGCCGGTGGTCTGAATTTTCACGGACGTTATGAGTTTGTTCCTATTCAGAATATGGAAAAGGCGATGAACGTTATTGTGAAGATCGCCGAGCTGGTAGCTTCCAGATGATTTTCAATTACGGATATACCTGATATATAAACTTAATACTTAATACTTAAAAACTGAGATTCATGAAAACCACTCCGTTTACAGAGAAACATATAGCACTAGGTGCTAAAATGCACGAGTTTGCCGGTTATAATATGCCGATAGAATACTCCGGCATCATTGATGAACATCTGACTGTTTGCAATTCAGTCGGTGTGTTTGATGTATCCCACATGGGAGAATTTTGGGTGAAAGGTCCGAATGCATTGGCTTTTCTACAGAAAGTGACTTCCAATAATGTGGCGGCATTAACTCCCGGTAAGATACAATATACCTGCTTCCCTAATGAAGATGGTGGTATTGTAGACGATTTACTGGTTTATCATTATGAACCGGAAAAATATTTGTTGGTGGTTAATGCTGCCAATATGGATAAAGATTGGGATTGGTGTGTGTCTCATAATACAGAGGGGGCGGAGTTGGAAAATTCCTCTGATAATATAGGTCAGCTTGCTGTGCAAGGTCCGAAAGCAATTCTTGCTTTGCAAAAACTGACGGATGTTGATTTATCATCTATTCCATATTATACTTTTAAAGTTGGAAAGTTTGCAGGCGAGGACAATGTGATAATCTCTAATACAGGTTATACGGGTGCAGGAGGTTTTGAACTCTATTTCTATCCGAGTGCAGCCGATACAATTTGGACAGCTATTTTCGAAGCTGGTGAAGAATTTGGTATTAAACCGGTGGGGTTGGGAGCGCGTGATACACTCCGACTGGAAATGGGCTTCTGTCTCTATGGCAATGATTTGGATGATACGACTTCACCTATAGAAGCCGGTTTGGGCTGGATCACGAAATTTGTAGAAGGCAAAAACTTTATCAACCGTCCTATGTTAGAGAAGCAGAAAGCGGAAGGAACAACTCGTAAATTAGTCGGCTTTGAAATGATTGACCGGGGGATTCCTCGTCACGGTTATGAACTAGTGAATCAGGAAGGAGAGAAGATTGGAGTGGTTACATCCGGTACTATGTCGCCTACCCGTAAAATTGGTATTGGTATGGGATATGTGAAACCGGAATATAGTAAAATCGGTACTGAAATTTGCATTGATATGCGCGGACGTAAACTGAAAGCAGTAGTGGTGAAACCACCTTTTAGAAAATAAAGATTAAACTCTATTTTATAGGTTAGCCTCGGAAATATGTCAACGTTTTCCGGGGCTAATTGATTTTATGACGGTTACTATGAAACATATCCGTTAATATGTTGTTTATGCCATAGAAATATTATAATTTTGTCATCAAATACGATGAACTAATGTCTCAATTACCTACTCTTATAGCTGATCTCGCACTGATATTGATCTGTGCCGGTATCATGACTCTGTTATTCAAGAAGTTGAAGCAGCCTCTAGTGCTGGGGTATGTCGTTGCCGGATTTTTGGCAAGTCCTCATATGCCGTTTACGCCTTCAGTAATGGATAGTGCCAACATTAAGACATGGGCGGATATCGGTGTTATCTTTTTATTGTTCGCTCTCGGGCTTGAATTTAGTTTTAAAAAGATTGTAAAAGTGGGTGGTTCCGCTATCATAGCTGCTTGTACCATTATCTTTTGTATGATTTTGTTGGGGATAGGAGTCGGTATGAGTTTCGGATGGCACCGAATGGATAGTCTGTTCCTGGGCGGTATGATTGCAATGTCCTCTACTACTATTATTTATAAAGCATTTGATGATCTGGGATTGAGAAAAAAACAGTTCACAGGGCTTGTGTTAAGTATCTTGATTCTGGAAGATATATTGGCTATCGTTTTAATGGTGATGCTTTCCACTATGGCAGTAAGTCATAATTTTGAAGGTACGGAGATGTTGGAAAGTATCGGAAAGTTATTGTTCTTCCTTATTTTATGGTTTGTAGTGGGTATTTATTTAATTCCTGAATTTCTGAAACGTTGCAGGAAACTAATGGGAGAGGAGACTTTACTTATCGTATCCCTGGCATTATGTTTCGGTATGGTGGTAATGGCTGCCAATACGGGATTCTCCGCCGCATTCGGTGCGTTCATTATGGGGTCTATCTTAGCCGAGACCATCGAAGCGGAATCCATAGATCGATTAGTGAAACCGGTCAAAGATCTTTTCGGAGCTATCTTTTTCGTATCGGTGGGTATGATGGTAGATCCGGCAATGATTGTGGAGTATGCCATACCTATCATAGTAATTACTCTGGCAGTAATTTTGGGACAGGCAATTTTCGGAACATTTGGAGTAATTCTTTCCGGAAAGCCCTTGAAAACAGCTATGCAATGTGGCTTTAGTTTGACACAAATCGGTGAGTTTGCATTTATTATAGCCTCGTTGGGAGTATCTTTGCATGTGACGAGTGATTTCCTGTATCCGATAGTGGTGGCAGTTTCCGTTATTACCACTTTTCTAACTCCCTATATGATTCGTCTGGCGGAACCCGCTTCCACTTTTGTTGATGCTCACTTGCCGGAATCCTGGAGAAAGTTCTTGATGCGTTATTCTTCCGGATCGCAAACCGCACTCAATCACGAAAATCTGTGGAAAAAGTTATTGATAGCAATGGTGCGTATTACAGTTGTTTATTCGATAGTCAGCATATCTATCATTGCTCTTTCTTTCCGCTTTGTGGTACCGTTCTTTAAGGAGAACTTACCCCATTTCTGGGCGTCACTGTTGGGAGCGGTCTTTGTTATTCTATGTATTGCTCCTTTTTTGCGTGCTATTATGGTGAAGAAAAATCATTCGGTCGAGTTTGTGACTTTGTGGCATGATAGCCGTACGAATCGTGCTCCCTTAGTTTCTACTATCGTTATCCGGATTATGATAGCGGCACTGTTCGTTATTTTTGTAATATCGGGATTGTTCAAAGCATCTATCGGCTTAATAATAGGGGTTGCTGTGCTTGTCGTGTTGCTTATGGTATGGTCACGCCGTTTGAAAAAACAGTCAATATTAATTGAGCGACGTTTCTTTCAGAATCTTCGTTCAAGAGATGTGCGTGCAGAATATCTGGGAGAAAAGAAACCGGAATATGCCGGACGTTTGTTGTCTCATGATTTACATCTTGCCGATATGGAAATTCCCGGAGAATCTTCTTGGGCTGGTAAAACATTGCTGGAACTGAATTTGGGAAAGAAGTTCGGTGTACATGTAGCTTCTATTCTTCGTGGAAAGAGAAGGATTAACATTCCCGGAGGCTCCGTCCGTTTGTTCCCAATGGATAAGATACAAGTGATAGGAACGGATGAGCAATTGAGTGTTTTTAATGAGGCTATGCAAAATGGTGCAAAGATCGACTGGGATGTATATGAAAAGAGTGAAATGGCTTTGAGGCAGTTTATCATAGATGCAGATTCTGTCTTTCTAGGTAAGACAATTCGTGAATCGGGTATTCGTGATAAGTATCACTGTATGATAGCGGGCATTGAAAATGAGGACGGTGCGTTGATGGTACCGGATGTAAATGTGCCGCTTGTAGAAGGAGATGTAGTGTGGGTGGTAGGTGAGAAAGAGGATGTATACCAATTAATCGATCAAAAAAGCGAAAAAGTACAGGTCGGATAAAAATAGAACACCTATTTTTGTTTCGTTAAAATATAAAATAATTGTATCATGAAAAGCGATCCTAAAGAATGTCTGTATTGTCAGAACAATGAAACGCTGCATAATCTGATGATTGAGATTGCGCAGTTGAGTGTATCACGTGTATTCCTGTTTAAGGAACAAACTTATCGAGGACGTTGCCTTGTTGCCTACAAGGATCACGCAAACGATTTGAATGAATTGAGCGATGAAGATCGTAATGCTTTTATGGCAGATGTGACACGAGTTACCCGCGCCATGCAGAAAGCATTTCAACCGGAAAAGATAAATTATGGTGCTTATTCGGATAAATTATCTCATTTACATTTTCATTTGGCTCCGAAATATGTGGATGGTCCTGACTATGGTGGTATATTCCAGATGAATCCGGGAAAGGTTTATTTGACGGATGCTGAGTATCAGGAATTGATTGATGCAGTAAGGGCAAATCTGTAAGTAGTAATTTCAGGCACGGATTATCCTGTTGTTTTGTGTGACCGTTTTTTTATAAAACGAGCATTCTGTAATTCGTGCCTAAAATGACAATATGTAACAAAGGAAACCTTGCTTAGGCGTTAATTCGGTTAGTCTTCGCTATCGAAATCAAATTCAAAATCAAAGTCGTCCATAAATTCTGGTGTTGTAAACTCTTCCAGATTTCGTCGATCTTTTTTGGTAGGACGTCCGGTTCCTCGTGCTCGGTCAATGAAGCCGCTGATCTTACTCATTTCCAATAGTTCATATTGGTCAGGAGTTGTGACGTTCTCCATCATTTCGGGGACGAGTTTGGCTCCTATACGTTTTTCAATTGCTTGCAGCACTTTGAATGAATATGTGATAGGCGGCTTTTTAACCTGAATTACATCTCCCGGCTTTACCATACGTGCGGCCTTGACGAGTGCTCCATTTATGGTGACACGGCCTTTTTTACAAGCTTCTGCTGCTATCGTACGTGTTTTGAAGATACGTACAGCCCACATCCATTTGTCTATTCTTGCTTCAGCCATTTTAGTTATTATCTTTATTTTTTATTGAACTGGTTCATAGTGATATCAATTCCGGCAAGACAGAAACTTTTAATAATCTCACCTGCCGTTGCCAGCCTTTCCTCCATTGTCTTCCAGTCTTCATCTGTGAAATGTCCCAGTACATAATCAATCTGCCCGCCACGTGGGAAATCATTACCGATACCAAATCGCAGACGGGCATAATTTTGTGTTCCTAAGGTTGAGGCAATATGCTTCAATCCATTATGTCCAGCGTCACTCCCTTTTCCTTTTAAACGTAAAGTACCGAAAGGGAGTGCCAAGTCATCTACCACTATCAGCACATTTTCTAATGGGATGTTTTCTTTTTGCATCCAGTAGCGGACAGCAAAACCGCTTAGGTTCATGAAGGTGGAAGGTTTCAGCAGGATTAACTGGCGCCCTTTGACTGAAAAGCTGGTTGTGAATCCGTAACGTCCGTCAATAAAAGGAGGAGCATTATTGATTCTTGCCAATGCTTCTACCGTCATAAATCCGATATTGTGCCGGGTTTCATGATATTCAGGGCCAATGTTTCCCAGTCCGACAATTAAATATTTTATCATTACTTATCCGTAAAACAGTTCATTAATATAGAAAAAGAAACGCAGATTAATACAAACTAGTACAGACTTAACATCTGCTTTCATCTGCATTAATCTGCGTTTAAAGTAAATCTCTTTACAGGAATAGTCTCAAATTACTTGCCGGCTGCAGCTGCTGCACCTCTTGCTGCACGAGTCAACTTAACGGCACATACCACAGCTTCTTTAGCACTCATCAATTCAAGGCCTTCAAAGCTCAATTCGCCAACTTTTACAGTCTTACCTAAACCGAGGTGAGAAACGTTCACTGTCAGTTTTTCAGGAATAACGTTATACAAAGCTTTCACTTTAATCTTACGCATCTGTAAAGCCAACTTACCACCGGCTTTCACACCTTCTGCAAGACCTTCCAACTGTACAGGAACTTCCATTACGATAGGTTTAGCTTCATCGATCTGATAGAAGTCTACGTGTAGGATAGTATCTTTTACAGGATGGAATTGAATATCTTTCAGGATAGCGTTTACTTTTTTGCCGTCGATAATCAAGTCTACTACATAGATATGCGGAGTATAAACCAAATTACGAAGACCTTCGTTAGGCACTGTAAAGTGAACTACTTCATTACCTCCGTAAAGTACGCAAGGTACACCACCGTTTTTACGAATTTCTTTCAAAGCTCTTGCTTGTTCTGAAGAGCGTTCTGCAATTGTTCTTGCAGTTCCTTTTACTTCAATTGATTTCATTTCTTTAAAAAATTGTGTTACTCTAAATTAAGTTAGTTTGCTTAATTCACCATTACACGATGTGGATTATCACACGATGTCGCAAAAAAGCGGTGCAAAGGTACGGTCTTTTTTTGATATATCAAAGAGCTTTCTTCTTAAAAATCAATGTCAATCTTGATTTCCCTCCCCAATTTTTCCTCTTTTGCTTCTTCTTCAATAGCAGCTTGCTCTTTTTCCATATCTGCTTCCTGGGTTAAACGGCTGATATAGTCGTTCATGTCATTGCGATCAATGAAATCGATAGCTTCTGTCAATCCTGCCATGAATTTCTGAAAATCTTCTCTATATAAGAAAATCTTGTGTTTTTCGAAACTCACCTGAGAATCATCGCCTTCTCCCATTATCACCTTTTTGCTCTCTGTAATAGCAAGGAACATTTCATCTTTACGGTTCTTTTTTACATCGAGGTAATAGATGCGTTTACCTGCTTTAATGGACTTGGAGAATACGATCTCCTTATCATTCATGTCTGCGCTCATTTTCTTTTTAAAATCTTCCATATATTTCGGTCCGTTTATAATCGGCTTCAAAATTGGATATTTTTTTTAAACTGTCAAAAGAAAAAGCGCAGAGAATCAAATACTGCATTAAAAAATGTGATTTATTTGTGGAAACTCATTAAAAATATCTACTTTTGCAGTTCGATAACAACAGAGTTCTTATTCGTCTTAAGATTATACAGATAGTATATGCCTATTATCAGAATGGCAGCAAAAATCTAGACTCAGCGGAGAAAGAGTTATTCTTTAGTCTTTCAAAGGCGTATGACCTTTACAACTATTTGCTAATGCTGATGATAGCATTGACAGAGTATGCGCAAAAGCGTATTGATGCGGCAAAAGCTAAATTGGCACCCACGAAAGAAGAATTGTATCCCAACAAAAAGTTTGTGGAAAATAAGTTTATTGCCCAATTGGAAGTCAATAAGCAGCTGTCCGAGTTTATTGCCAATCAAAAAAGGACTTGGGCAAACGATCAGGACTTCGTGAAGGAACTATATGAGAAGATTGTAGAAACTGATATATATAAGGATTATATGGCCTCTGATGATAACTCATATGAAGCTGATCGCGAATTATGGAGAAAAATCTATAAGACATATATCTTTAATAATGATTCTCTCGACCAGGTATTGGAGGACCAGAGTCTGTATTGGAACGATGATAAGGAAATTGTAGATACATTCGTATTGAAGACCATTAAGCGTTTCGATGAAAAGAAGGGTGCCAATCAGGAATTACTTCCTGAATTTAAGGATGACGAAGACCAGGAATTCGCACGCCGTCTGTTCCGCCGTACTATTTTAAATTCCGACTATTATCGCCATCTTGTTAGCGAAAATACAAAGAACTGGGAACTGGATCGTATTGCATTTATGGATGTCATCATTATGCAAACTGCTTTAGCCGAAATTTTAAGTTTCCCGAACATTCCGGTCAGTGTTTCATTAAATGAGTATGTGGAAATTGCGAAGTTGTATAGCACATCCAAAAGCGGTAGCTTTATTAACGGAACATTAGATGGAATAGTTAATCAATTGAAAAAAGAAGGTAAGTTGACTAAAAACTAATACCTTTGTCCATATAGTAGAAACTAAAACTGATTTTTTATGAATGTATTGACTGTATTATTGCAAGCTCCTGCTGGTGCTGCCGGAGGTGGAAGTATGATGTGGATCATGCTGATAGCAATGTTTGTTATCATGTATTTCTTTATGATCCGTCCTCAAAATAAGAAGCAGAAAGAAATAGCAAATTTCCGTAAATCTCTTCAGGTTAATCAATCGGTTATTACTGCTGGTGGTATCCACGGAACAATCAAGGAGATTACTGACGATTATATCGTACTTGAAATTGCTTCTAACGTAAAGATAAAGATAGATAAAAACTCTATTTTCGCTGACGCTTCGGCTGCTAGTAATCAATCTAAGTAAATGGTAAACAATGCCTATGCTTGATCGTAGGAAAATAAGGTACACATATTTAAAACTATCCAAGAAAATTAAGGACTTCCTGCTTAGCGATAAGAGCAGGGAGTTCTTAATTTTTTTGTTTTTTTTTCTGATAGCCGGTGGATTCTGGTTACTCCAAACGTTAAATAATGATTATGAAGCGGAATTTTCTATTCCGGTACGGGTAAAAGACCTTCCCAATAATGTAGTGCTGACTTCGGAACCTCCTTCTGAACTTCGGGTTCGGGTGAAGGATAAGGGGACTGTGCTGCTTAATTATATGTTGGGAAAAAGTTTTTTTCCAGTCAATTTAAGTTTTCTCGATTATAAAGGGAAAAATAATCATGTGAAGATTTATGCATCCGATTTTGAGAAAAAGATACTAAGTCAGTTGAATGTCTCTTCTAAAATACTCTCGATAAAGCCGGATACATTAGAATACATCTATTCCGAGGGAAAATCCAAGTTAGTACCCGTCCGTCTTCAGGGGAAGGTAACTGCCGGGCTTCAATATTATGTTTCGGATACAATTTGTAATCCGGATTCTGTGTTGGTGTATGCGCCCGAAGGGATTTTGGATACGATTACTACTGCTTATACCCAAAAAATAAATCTGGAGAATATTTCGGATACCACTCGGCAACGAATATCTCTGGCTCCGTTAAGAGGAGTAAAGTTCGTTCCAAGTTCGGTTGAGGCGACATTTCCGGTAGATATTTATACGGAGAAAACAGTCGAAGTACCGTTACATGGAATTAATTTTCCGGCGGATAAGGCCCTACGTGCATTTCCTTCTAAAGTTCAGATAACTTTTCAGGTAGGATTGAAGCGTTTTCGTAGTATTAAAGCCGATGACTTTGTGATAAATGTCTCTTATGAAGAACTGTTGAAGCTTGGTTCTGATAAATATACGGTTAAATTGAAATCATTTCCGAATGGGATAAATCAAATCCGTATTGTACCCGAACAAGTAGACTTTTTGATAGAACAAGTATCTTCTTTTTTCGATGTTGATTAAGGTTGGTATAACTGGTGGTATCGGTAGCGGGAAAAGCGTTGTTTCCCGGTTGCTGGAGATAATGGGTATTCCTGTTTATATATCGGATACAGAAGCGAAACGTATTACTTGTACCGATACAGTGATTCGCCGGGAACTTTGTGCTTTGGTCGGTCAGGAAGTATTTCAGGGGGGAGAACTGAACCGGACTTTATTGGCGGAGTATATGTTCGGGTATCCGGAGCACGTGAAAGAAGTGAATGCTATTATTCATCCACGGGTAAAAGATGATTTCCGGCAATGGACAGTCCGTTTCGGGAATAACGGACTGGTTGGTATGGAATCCGCTATCCTTATTGAATCCGGTTTTAGAGAAGAAGTTGATTTCCTTGTAATGGTTTATGCACCGTTGGAAGTGAGAGTAGAGCGGGCTATGAAACGTGACTGTTCATCAAGGGAGTTGGTCTTGAAGCGTATTGAGGCACAGATGAGTGATGAGGCCAAGCGGGAACAAGCCGATTTTGTGATAGTAAATGACAATGAAACACCGTTAATTCCGCAGGTTTTGGAGCTTATTTCTTTGCTATCTAAAAATAATCATTACCTTTGCGACGCTAAAAAATAATTAATAAATAAAAGAATATATACTATGTTGAAGACTATCTTGTCTATCTCCGGAAAACCGGGATTGTACAAACTTATTTCGCAAGGAAAAAATATGTTGATTGTTGAATCAATCAATGCTGATAAGAAGCGTTTCCCCGCTTATGGTAATGAAAAAATTATCTCTCTGGCAGATATCGCAATGTACACAGATGATGCGGAAGTTCCTTTGTATGATGTGTTGGAAGCGATGAAAAAGAAAGAAAATTCGGCAATTGCTTCTCTTGATCCGAAGAAGGCTAGTCCGGAACAACTCCGTGAATACTTGGCTGAAGTGTTGCCTAATTTCGATCGTGATCGTGTGCATGTAGGAGATATCAAGAAATTGATTTCCTGGTATAATACGTTGATATCTAATGGACTTACTGAATTTAAACCAGAAGCGGAAGTTGGAGAAGAAGAGACAGTGGCAGAATAATAATTAATGTCATTTGTCTAAATGAGACTAAAGAACATGATAATCGCATTTAATGTGGTTATCATGTTTTTTTATAGAGATGTTTGTAAATTCAGAAAAAAATTAGTATAATTTGGGTAATCTTTTATTAAAATAAATATCTTCTACTTATATATGTAAATAATGGTGCTTTTTATGTATCTTTGTCGCTGTTCTCTATTTTTCACGATGTCTATGGCAGTTAAAATGAAAATGGACAACAAAAGCGTTTAAAGATATTATTCGATGCTTGAGTTATCCAGTGACCTCAAGTATGATAAATTGTGTAGTTCTCACGCTTTTTTATAATTAATCACCTTCCAGGGAACAGGAGGCTTTATATAGGGAATGGAGACAATAACGAATAAAGGAGTGAATATCTGTTTGGATAATGAATCAGGGGAGTTATGCTTGACTAATTTGTTATCAGGTACAATGGTATTTTTATATGATTCTCAAGGAGAATTAAGGGAAAAACACCAATTTGCTTTACCTTTGCTTACCATAACAATTTCTAAACAGGGTACTTATGTTTTAGTGATGAGTCATCCGAACTGTCAGCCTGAAGTTCGGAGGATTATCTATACAGGGATATAAAAAGAAGTCGGTAAGTTTCTTGGCAAACCTACCGACTTCTTATTTTTTGTATTGTGTTTAATTTCTGAATACTAATCCGTCTCCGCCAGCATCGACAATGATCGCTTTACTTCGATCTACTTCCTGAGCTAGCAGTTTCTTAGACAGGTCGTTCAGCAAATAGCGTTGAATAGCTCTTTTCACCGGACGCGCTCCGAATTCAGGATCATAACCTACTTGTGACAAGAAGTTTAATGCAGCATCTGTCATTTCCAATTCCACACCGTTTTCAGCAAGCATTTTCTGTACGCTCTTGATTTGTAAGAGGACAATTTGCCTGATTTCATTTTCTGTCAGCGGCAAGAACATAATTGTTTCGTCAATACGATTCAGAAATTCCGGACGAATCGTTTTCTTCAACATATTCATCACTTCCTTCTTCGTTTCTTCGATTACCTCTTCCTTATTAGAACCGTTCAGTTTCTCCATTTGACTTTGTATATAGGAACTTCCCATATTTGAAGTCATGATAATGATCGTATTCTTGAAGTTAACTACCCTTCCTTTATTGTCTGTCAATCTTCCGTCGTCCAATACTTGCAACAGAATATTAAAAACATCCGGATGCGCTTTCTCTATTTCATCAAACAACACAACAGAGTAAGGTTTCCGCCGAATAGCTTCTGTCAACTGACCACCTTCGTCATATCCTACATATCCCGGAGGTGCTCCGACCAGACGTGAAACACTATGCTTTTCCTGATACTCACTCATGTCTATACGGGTCATCATCGTTTCATCATCAAATAGGAATTCTGCCAGTGCTTTCGCCAATTCTGTCTTACCCACCCCCGTTGTTCCGAGGAAGATAAACGAACCAATCGGACGTTTGGGATCTTGTAGTCCTGCCCGGCTACGGCGCACTGCATCGGCAACTGCCTCAATTGCTTCATCTTGACCGATTACACGTTGGTGAAGTTCTTCTTCTAAATGCAACAATTTATCTTTCTCGCTTTGCAGCATTTTGCTAACCGGAATACCTGTCCAACGGGAAACAACATCAGCAATATCTTCGGCATCTACTTCCTCTTTTATCATTGCCTTGTCTCCCTGCATATCGCGCAGTTTCTTTTGAGTATCCTCAATTTCTTTATCCAATGCCTGAAGTTTTCCGTAACGGATTTCGGCTACTTTGCCATAATCTCCTTCGCGTTCAGCTTTCTCGGCTTCGAATTTCAGATTCTCTATCTCGACTTTGTTCTGTTGAATCTTATCCATTAACGTCTTTTCGCTTTGCCATTTAGCTTTGAAAGATTTTTCCAATTCTTTCAATTCAGCGAGTTCCTTACCGATAATCTCCAGTTTCGGTTTGTCGTTTTCACGTTTGATAGCTTCGCGCTCAATCTCCAGTTGCTTGATTTTACGGGAGATCTCGTCCAGTTCTTCCGGTACGGAATCTACTTCCATTCGTAATTTGGCGGCAGCTTCGTCCATAAGATCAATAGCCTTATCCGGCAAGAAACGGTCGGTGATGTAGCGGCTACTTAGCTCCACGGCTGCAATAATTGCGTCGTCTTTGATACGCACATGATGGTGATTTTCGTAACGTTCTTTCAGTCCGCGGAGGATAGAAATCGTGCTCAGATTATCCGGTTCGTCTACTTGTACGATTTGGAAACGGCGTTCCAATGCTTTATCCTTTTCGAAGTATTTCTGATATTCGTCAAGGGTGGTTGCACCGATAGAGCGCAGTTCGCCACGGGCCAGAGCCGGTTTTAGAATATTTGCGGCGTCCATGGCACCTTCGCCTTTCCCAGCACCTACCAATGTATGGATTTCATCAATAAATAAGATAATATCACCTTCCGACTTCTTCACTTCATTGACTACCGATTTCAGACGTTCCTCAAACTCACCTTTGTACTTTGCACCGGCAACGAGTGCACCCATATCCAACGAATAAACCTGTTTGTTCTTCAGGTTCTCGGGTACGTCTCCCCGTAGGATACGATGCGCTAATCCTTCGACAATAGCTGTTTTACCCGTACCCGGTTCACCAATCAGAATCGGATTGTTCTTAGTTCTCCGGCTTAATATCTGAAGTACCCGTCGAATTTCTTCGTCACGTCCGATTACCGGATCGAGTTTACCGCTACGAGCAGCTTCATTCAGGTTAATGGCATATTTTTCCAATGATTGATAAGTGTCCTCACTGGATTGTGACGTTACTTTTTCTCCTTTCCTTAATTCGCTGATAGCGTTACGCAACTCCTTTTCCGTCATTCCGGCATCTTTCAGAATGGTGGATACAGTGCTTTTTACAGTGAGCAACGCTAACAGTATATGTTCCAAAGAAACAAACTCGTCGCCCATTTCCTTTGAATACTGGGTTGCTTTCTGCAATACATCATTTGCTTCACGGCTCAGATACGGCTCACCACCGGAAACTTTAGGCAGCGAATCAATCTGTTTGTCAACGACAACCGCTACTTGCTGTTCATTCATACCTAACTTTTGGAAGATGAAGTTCGTAACGTTTTCGCCTACCTTCATCACCCCCTGCATGATGTGAACGGGTTCTATGGCTTGTTGCCCCCGGCTTTTCACCAGATTTACAGCCTCCTGTATCGCTTCTTGGGATTTGATTGTAAAATTGTTAAAGTTCATATCGTTGTTCTCCTTTCTTTTTCATGTTTCTAATAACACTTAAAAGGGCGCAAAAGATTTGCCAAGTAGAAAAATGTGACAAAATAGCATGATTATAAGGAGCTTACAGGACAAAATGGCTTCTTTTTCCAGTGTATGACTGACGAATTTGCTGCGAAATGAGGAGGATAAATGAAAGTATTGTAGTATCTTTATCGGCTGTAATGTTATTGTAAATAAGATATGAACGATAAACCTCAAATAAAACTGTCTGAAACAGTAGTGCTGATTGATGCAGCTTTTCTGAACTTTGTAATTACAGATATGAAAGGATACTTTGAAGATACTTTGCAACGTTCTTTACAAGAGATAGACCTTTCGATACTGACTACCTATCTTACTTTGGATGCCGGGATTACGGAAGGGAAAAATGAAGTCCAATTTCTTTTTGTTTACGATAAGGAGTCTGGGCGGCTTGTACATTGCTGGCCTTCCGATCTGGAGAAAGAACTGAACGGGGTTGCTTTTCAAAGTCCTTATGGAGAATATTCATTTGCCAGTGTCCCTTCGGAGGGAATGGTGACAAGGGAAGATTTATTCTTGGATTTACTGTCTATTGTTGCCGATT
This sequence comes from Bacteroides sp. 43_46, assembly GCF_001915455.1. Lineage (NCBI taxonomy): Bacteria > Pseudomonadati > Bacteroidota > Bacteroidia > Bacteroidales > Bacteroidaceae > Bacteroides > Bacteroides sp. 43_46. The sequence goes on from NZ_MNQN01000031.1 coordinate 35,333, forward strand.
CGGCTGATGTGAAAAGAATGATTGTGATTTCCTTTAATGAAGAATACGGGAAGAAAGTGGCTGATGCGCTGAATGAAATAAAAGATAAGGAAGTGATTCAGTTCCGCATGAACGAACCGGATGCTCCGGTGAAGTATAAATGGGAAATGTTGGCTTTTCCTGTGATGCAGGCATTGGGGATCAAAGCTGACGAACTGCAATAATATCAGTTCCTATATTTGCTGACTATACCTATATATTTAATACTTAAAATTTAGCCCTGTGTCTGATTTTCGTTTAAAAGTATTCCAAAGTGTAGCGAAGAACCTGAGTTTTACGAAAGCTTCGCAAGAACTGTTTGTAAGCCAGCCTGCTATCACTAAGCATATCCAGGAGTTAGAGACTTATTATCAGGCTCGTTTGTTCGAGCGTCAGGGAAGTAAAATTTCGCTGACCGATGCGGGGGAATTGCTGTTGAAGCATAGTGAGAAGATTCTGGATGATTACAAGCAACTGGAATATGAAATGCATTTGTTGCATAACGAGTATATTGGTGAATTGAGACTGGGTGCCAGTACAACGATTGCCCAATATGTCCTTCCTCCTTTATTGGGAAATTTCATAGCTAAGTTTCCGCAGGTCAATCTTTCTCTAATCAATGGAAATTCCCGGGGAGTGGAAACAGCCTTACAGGAACATCGGATAGATTTAGGTTTGGTGGAAGGAATCTTTCGTCTGCCTAACTTAAAGTATACTTCATTCTTGCAGGACGAACTTGTAGCAGTGGTGCACGCGCATACCAAGCTGGATATTCAGGATGAGATTACTCCGGAAGACTTACCGAATATTCCATTAGTTCTGCGCGAAAGAGGTTCCGGGACGCTGGATGTCTTCGAACGTGCTTTGTCGCAGCATAATCTGAAACTGTCTTCTTTAAATGTAATGATGTATCTCGGCAGTACGGAAAGCATTAAACTTTTCCTCGAACATACTGATTGTATGGGGATTGTATCTATCCGTTCCGTACATAAAGAACTCGTTGCAGGTAATCTGCGTGTAATTGAGATAAAGGGAATGCCTATGCAGCGTGAATTTAACTTTGTGCAACTGCAAGGGCAGGAGGGGGGATTATCCCAAGTCTTTATGCGGTTTGCGGGACATCATAGTAAAAGTCTGTAATCGGCTTTTCCGTTACTTTTACATACAGATTAACTTCCCAGCATTTCAATGCGTTACGATGCAACAAAATGGCGGGAAGTTGGT
>NZ_MNQN01000032.1:0-14503 GCF_001915455.1 Bacteroides sp. 43_46
AAAATAAAGAGATAGGAAAATACTAATAGATTTTCATATCATTTAGATACAATCCAGGCATAAATCAGACAAGAGAAACGACTATTTTACACAATAAAAAAGCCGAAAACTTATATAATCTATGCCTAAATGGTAGAATGTTCAATTTTTGTATATAAATAGCTATCAGATTATAACGTTTTTCGTTCCGTTTCTGTGGGTGCTACTTCATCCGGAATACTAAATTCACGATTAGCAAACAAATCAGCAAGTCCTGAAATTTGCTTCAGGCGCAATAATTCATCACGATCCATACCGATATTCTTCATAATCCATTGATCGGACATACCTGCTTTGTCAAGTTCCGCAACGATGTTGCACATCAATTCTATATTATGCATCCCACGAGCGCGGTTGTGACGTATAGTAGAACTCATCCGGTTCGACAAATCCTTGTCAATCACCACAATCGGAAGCAGCCCGTTTTCACGTTTATAAATTCGCTGCGAAGTTTTCAATACCGTATAGCGATGATAACCATCCACTAGAATATAACGGTCTTCCTCTTTATTATAATAACATACACATGGCATTGTAAAGCCATCTTCCCAGATAGAAAGTTCAAGTAATTTCATTTCGGGCGGTGCAACGACGTTCGGATTATAATCGTTTGCATATACTTTTTCTACGGGCACCGCTTTTACCTCGTAGACAGGACTTTTATCTACACTCATGATACTATAATTCTATATTGTTCCATTATTTGACTTCTCTTACTCATTTCTTCCTTTGTCGGTGAAAATCCCATATACTTGCATGCATGATCATTTTTGAGGATGCAAATACACATCCGTTTATACGTAGGTATTTCTTTAAACTCCGGAATATCTATATCATCCTGATATTCCATACGTACCGGCTTCTTTAGTGTTTTGTAATTACTGTTATCCATGACAATTATCGGTATTTTGGCATCAATTAACTTCCGGATAGTAGCGTCACTCAGGCAACCGCCTTTTGTCCGCCAAAAATTTACACTTACCGACAGTTTCCGGAGATAATTCTTCCGTGCCCGTTCCGGCAAAGTAGACAACAGGAAATACATAAACTCACGCCATGTATACCCTTCTGGCAGCTTCACTGACTGCCACCCCATTGCGTGGGTACCACCATACATACCTGTAAAGTTAACCCCGTTCACTCGTCCTACCATCTTGCCCCACGTATTGGGATCAAGTACCCGATAGAGCTGAAGACTCTCTTGTGCTTCATTGATAAAAGGACTTGCTACACGCTGACGCTCCAGATTGACTCCCGCCCGATAATAAAGGTCATATAGCACATTATAATCCCACTGGAATTTTCCGTTAGCCGTCCACACATCCGTTGTTTTCCAGTCATAGATAGGATAAGCATTATAAATGTCATTTCCCACTTTCGAAGTCCATTTATACTTGTGGTACATCTGAAATTTACGACTCATATAAATACATCTCCAACGATTGAAACTCTCCTGCGTACGAATACCGATCAGGCAACAAGTACGCACAGCATCATTCTTATTATGTATCCATTGCGCAAAACGCATCTGAAATTCATAATCCCACATCGTTGTATTATAAAACGGAAAGTCGTCTTTAGTCATTGCCTTTTTAGGCATGGGGCGAACCCATATATTCTTTTTACTATCTTCCCAAGGACGCCAAAAAGACTGATACATAGAAGTGCAGGTAGCTACACGAAAAGGAATACATACCCGGTATACATCCAGAATATCCTTATTAGCTTCCAGTATCCGGTCCACATAGTCAATGGTCATTTTATACTGGATTTCATAATCCATGTGAAAGACTCCAAGACGTATCTTTAGATTATTTTTCCGGATGTAGTCAATACACATATTCAGCAACACCCCACTATCTTTACCTCCGGAAAATGATACATAGATATTATCAAATTCATTAAATATAACTTTCAGTCGCTCTTGTGCTAGTTCATATACATTCTTTGTGCCCGCTATCTTCTTTTTGCCCATAAATCATCTATACATTTTAACATACCGTGTCCACTTTTTATCCATGGATACAAATTCAAATTTCTCAAAGATTTCTTTGTCTTGTATCAGCGTGACAGAGTTAAGTAACCAAGTCTCAGATCCGAATTCAGCAATAACAGCCGGTAACAACAACGACAAAAGCTCCTCCCGTTCTGTCCCCTCTGCCTTCACATAATAATTATTGATTACAGCTTTCTTCCGGCCTTTTTGCTCCACCGGAACGAAACCCATCACTTCCTTATCTTCAATTGCAATAAACCAGACATACTCCTCACCCGTCTTAAAAGGGTAATTATTGTTGGCGCGTATTACTTCAGGATCCATAACCAACGGTGCCAAAAGCCGATATAAGTGTTTGTCTTTTCCTTTTAATTGTATTATCTGCATCATATCATTCAAAAATGGACACACAAAAATAAGGAAAAAATATCAATTTAGTCATTTCTGTTCCTAAAACATTTGTTTTTCATGTTATTATCTTTATATTTCGATATTTTTGAAATCATGAGTTCACCATCCCCCTTTCACGTTTAAAATAAGTCAGCACGGTGGCATAGCTAAGATATTCCCGTCCGGGAACATGTGACCGGCTTCGGAATTGATAACGAGCAAATATAACTTCACATACCAGCTTATATTTAAAAAACAGCTTTAACCTATGCTGCAAATAATCAAATTCACGACAAAGAGATGCAAAGACATTACTTATTTCGGCATTAGGAATCACCCGTGGTTCACGTTTCGATTTCTCTATATGCTCTATTTCATGAAGGACATATTCCAATTGTTCTACTTCTTCTTCTGTTTTCCGCATTGTACATTTCATTTGTTCCAGTTTCTCCTTTTGATGAATGCACTGTTCCCGTTTGCGCTGTAAACGTTCTTCTATTACTTTTTTTCCTTGTGATATCATAAAATTTAATTATATACTATTAGTAATACATTGCCGTCAATTAGCGGCTAAAAAAGCCTTTATAAAATCTAATTTCATTTGCAAAGATAGAGAAGATTGTTTAAATAATTAGATTTTTAATTAAAAATATTATTAATAATAGCACTTTTAAATTACCAGTACATCAAAAAAAAGCTTTTTCAGGCAAATTGACAAATTATACCTTTGCCGAAAATTAAATATAGCGAACAATGAAAGTCGAGGATGAAGATATAATGTATTTTAATACATTCTTTTTTTATTATATATATTAGTGGGCCAAAGAGAGGTCGAAGCATAAAATACCATATACTCCCCCTATCTTCTACCACGACGTTTGAGAGTAATCAAAAAAGGTCGCTCAAGGAGGTCCTAAAATGTACCTCCCAAGACGACTGAAATATTTTATATGTATTAAATAAGTAAACTTATGATTAAATCAACAGCAGAAATGCTAAAGAAGGGATATCTCCTTTTCCCTAAAGTATTGTTTGAGGAGCAAATGAAAAAGACAAAAGGTGCGACAGGATACTTCGACGCCTTCATCCTCGTGCTAACTCACGTCAATTACAGCACAACAGAATGTACTGTGAAACATTACACTTTTGAATGTCGGCGGGGCGAATCGGTTATATCCATTGCTCATTGGGCGAAATTATTTGGTTGGAAACGTAGCCGGACACGATATTTCTTCAATAAAATGTATGAAGAAGGGATTATAGAAAGAGTTATTAATCCGTATATCACTCACATACGTATCCCCAGTTATGATCTGCTTGTAGGACAGAAACGTCGCGAGAATGCCCACGAAGAAGCAAATGGAGTTACTTTCGAAGTATTCTGGGCTAAATATCATGAAGTAACTCAAAAGCCGAAAACCAATATCGGCCGGGCACGCCGGGAATGGAAGAAATTGTCTCCCCACGAACGCAGCCTGAGCTTGAAGAATATTGATGAATATTATGACAATCTGACAGATACAAAGTACTGTATGCAGGCTAGTACATATCTATCCGACAAAGCATTCCTGAATGAATATGATTATTAGTAAAGAAAATGAGTGAAATTATAAATCCACAGGATGCCGAACTTGAGGAAATCATACTTGGCAGTTGCCTGATTGAAAGCAAAGCAATCACATTGATTGCAGATATACTACGACCGGAAGCTTTTTATAATGAAAAAAATCTGGAGATTTACGCTACGTTACAAAGTATGTATCGCAACGGACAGAAAATAGATATCATAACAGTCAAAGAAGAACTTGCCCGACGCGGCAAACTTGAATTCATCGGAGGACCTTACACGCTGGCACACATCAGCGGGCGTGTAGCTTCCAGTGCTCACCTCGAATATCATGCACGGATTCTTAAACAGAAATATATCCGTCGTGAAACGATTCTGGGATTCCACAAGCTTCTGGCGTTGGCTGCCGACGAAACCACCGATATAGACGATACATTGGCAGACGCTCATACCCTCCTTGACCGACTGGAAAATGAATGTGGAACTACCGAACATCTACGCTCCATGTTACAACTGATGGATGATACGATTAAACAAATAGAAGCGCGCATCAGCTCCAACAAGAATGGTATAACGGGGCTTCCTACCGGATTCTCCGATCTTGATCGCCTGACATGCGGCTGGCAACCAGGTGACGAGGTAGTCATTGCTGCCCGTCCTGCAGTAGGTAAAACGTCATTCGCCCTGCACCTGGCGCGTGCCGCCGCTTCTGCCGGTTATCACATAGCTATATTCAGTCTCGAGATGCTAGGAGAACGTTTGGGTGACCGCTGGTTACTGGCTGCTACCACCAATGTCAACCCCGACAATGTACGCAGCGGCCAACTTACACCCAGTGAACAGAGGCAACTGCACGAAGCAGCAGCTGAGTTGTCCCGTCTACCTATTCACATTGATGATAACCCGTCAGTGAGTATGGATTACGTTCGTTCTTCCGCCAAACTGCTACAAAGCAAAGGTGAATGCGACGGTGTCATCATTGACTACCTGCAATTATGTGACATGAAAAGTGATCGGAACAACCGCAACCGCGAGCAGGAAGTAGCCCAAGCCAGCCGTAAAGCCAAAATGCTGGCAAAAGAACTAAATATTCCCGTCATACTACTCAGCCAATTAAACCGTAATGTAGAAGGGCGTCCTGACAGTCGTCCTAGTTTGAGCGACCTGCGGGAAAGCGGAGCTATCGAACAAGACGCTGATCTGGTATTGATGCTTTCACGCCCTGCTCTTTCCGGACGTGACACAGACCGTAAAAGTACGTATCCAACTGAAGGACTGGGAGTGATAGATATTGTCAAACACCGCAACGGTACGACAAAAGAACTTTATTTCAGACATGACCCGAGTATGACAAAACTGGAGGACTACGTGCCCGGCATAGCCTGGATGAAAAAGAATACGACTGCCTGACCTGTTTCAACCGACCGTTTGACTTATATAAATCGAGCGGTCAATTCAACGTAAACGACTGTATGTTTACACTAAAACGACCGCTCCTTATTAAGAAAAGAAGCGGTCGTTTTCATTTAAAAGAGCAGTCATTTTACATCCGCATGTTCATGCATGAAAACGTATCCGTCCGGTTCCCCCAAATAACGTACGATAAGCCTGACTTCCCGCGCACTGAACATTTTCATTTTCGGATGAAAATCTCCTGCCATAAGTTCCTCCATTAAGGGCATACAATTACGCATCCAACGACGGAGCTTTGCTACAGATACGGGATTACTCAAATTCGGGAAATACATTCTCGCCAACTCAATCTTATCATAGCATCTCACATAAAATTTTACTTCTTCCATTTTATCCTACTTATTCTGTTATTAATGATATAAAGATAGTGTTTTTTACATACCTCAGCAAGTATTTAGTCAAATAAAATAACCACCGTTCAATAACGTTCACTGACGTTCATCACCCATTCTCAATATGGTATCTTTGCGGTGTAATCGATTACAGAGATATGATTTAAGAATTAAGAATCAATTAAAAAAGAAAGATTTATGGCACAGAAGTATGTCGTAGTAGAACGTAAAAATCCGTTAAAGCCACAAGAGCCGGCCAAGTTTTATGCAATGGCTCGTAGCAATCGCAGAGTGGATACAGACGAAGTTATCAGTCGTGTATCAGAGCGTTCCTCTTATTCTATCGGTGAGTTGAAAGGATGTATTACTGAGTTTCTGTTGGAAATGAAGAATCAGTTGTCATTGGGTAATATCGTCCTGCTTGGCGATATGGGGAGTTTCCGTGTAACGATTGTTACTGGTAATGCCAGCGAAACGGCAGAGAAATTCAAGGCGGCCACCTGTATCAAAATTTCCCGTGTCCGTTTTCATCCAGGAAGCATGCTTCTGGACATGTGTAAGGCAATGAAATATACACAAGTAAAGAAAGGTGAAGGAAGTGAAGGTGACGACGTTGTAGTACCTGATCCGGATGAAGACAAAGGACAAACACCGGACCCGAGCATATAAAATAACACGATATTTATGCTTCACAGAGTTGCCGGTTTAATGCTGGCAACTCACAAGTCAACTCTATTTTTATAATCTCATTTTTATTTTCAATTATTTAAAATCAAAAGTCATGAAAAAATCAGTTTGGAAACAAATTTTACAAATCTTTATCACGGTAGCCACTTCAATCATCTCTGCCTTGGGGGTAACCTCTTGTGTAGCCCATATCTAAACGAACGAATAAAATGAAAGAGTTAAAAGAATTTTCTTCAGAAGAAGAATATGTGCCACGAAGCATTCAATATATTGTAGTACATTGCAGCGCTACGCGTGCCAACATCCCCTTTACAGAAGAACAATTACTCAAATGCCATTTGCAACGTGGTTTCAAATGCATCGGATATCATTTTTATATCACCAGGGACGGAGAACTTCATCACTGCCGTCCGGTATCAGAGCCGGGTGCGCATGTGCGAGGCTTTAACCGGCACAGCATAGGCATTTGCTATGAAGGCGGACTGGATGAAAATGGATACCCGGCAGACACTAGGACCCAGGCGCAGCGTTTCACACTACTCGATCTGTTAACTATACTCAGGCATCAGTATCCGAAAGCACAAATCCTGGGGCATTATCAACTTAGTGCTTCGATTCATAAAGCCTGTCCTTGTTTTGACTGTCGAAAAGAATATGCAGAATTATAAAAAATATCAACGATCTTCACAGACAGTCGATATAGTGGAAAATTTGCATCAGTCATTATCCTGATGCGAGGGTGTGGTCAAGAAATATATCACTATATAGTTTCCTAACCAGCATAGCTTCAAATATCTAAACAGCTACGGGAAATAGTACTTCACTGCCTCCCATAGCTGTTTTATCTTTATTTTTCCTGCCCATAACCATAGCCATACCCATACCGTTTGCCATAGCCGTAATGTTTGCTATACTTACCATAGCCATAATAATAGCCATATTTTCTTTTCTTCAGGTCTACTCCATTAATAATAGTACAAAGATTAGGCAACTTCTGTTCATGAGACAACTCATTGATCAGTGTATATTCCGCTTTATGAGTATAGTCGGCACGACATACGTATACCGACAAATCAGCCACACGCCCTATCAATAAAGTATCGGTAACCATACCGACAGGAGCTGTATCCAGGATTACATAATCAAAATTGTTCTTGAGCATATCAATAGCTTTATCCAAGCCATCACGAGCCAACAATTCCGTCGGATTAGGAGGAACGGTTCCGCCCGGAAGAATAAACAGGTTCTTATTCACATCGGACGGTTGCACAAGACTCATCAGATCCATTTCCGGATTGGACAGATATTGAGTTATACCTTTCTCCTTGCTCGAAAGACTAAAAACCTTGTTCAATCCCGGCTTACGGATATCAAGACCTACAATCACAACTTTCTTCCCCAAAAGAGACAGGCTGATAGCCAGATTAGCCGAAGTGAAAGATTTACCTTCACCGCTGACCGTTGAAGTCACAAGGATTACTTTCCTGTCATTCTGAAGCATAAACTGGATATTCGTCCGGATGTTACGGAAAGTTTCGCTCATCAGGTTATTCTGGTTCTCGAATACGGCGATAGAACCGTCTTTGGCGTTCTTCTCATTAGTCAATGGGATATCACCAACAATCGGAACACTCGTCAGTTTCTCCACATCCGCATGTCCTTCGACCCTGAACTTCGTCAGGTCAACCAGGAAGATAACGGCAACAGGGATCACAAATCCCAAGACCAATGCAACCAAATAAATAATACCGCGCTTGGGAAATACCGGAATATCATCAGCGATTGCTTCATCTATTATCTTCGCATTATTGGCAGTGGCAGCCAGCATGATGGCATTCTCTTCACGCTTCTGCAACAACATCAAGTACAATCCGGCCTTTATTTCCTGCTGACGGGCGATACTCACATACCGGCGTTCCTGCCCCGGAGCGTCACTGATACGACGCATATAGCGTTTGGCTTCGCGGTCCAGATCAGCTTTGGTTATAAACAGCCCTTGGAGCGTGCCTTCAATGGTAGCCTGCACATTCGCCTTCGTCGCACGGATACTGGTATCCAAATTGACGATAGCCGGATTGCTCTCAGTAGAAGTGCGGAGCAGACGCTTACGTTCAATGAGCATCTCATTATAACGGTCGATCTGCGTGGCAAGGGCCGCGTCCTTCAAGCCGACATTGCTCGGTAACACTTCATATTCACTATGACTTAAATACCTCTTCAAATCCTCCACCAGGCTGATCTGAGTACGGTTTTCCACCTGCTTCTTCTCATATTCGGCATTACCGGATAAAGCGATTTGCGCGTCACTGCTCAAATCCGTTATTCCCGCATCACGCTTGAAAGTTTCCAGGTCAGCTTCCGTGCTCCCCAGTTCCTTTGAGATAATGCCAATGCGTTCATCGATAAACTCCGCCGTTTTCTGCGCAATCTCATTCTTGTCATTATTCGTGTTGCGATTATACATCTCCAGCAACTGATTGATAAAATCCTGTCCGCGACGCAAGCTGGAATTCTTCAAGGAAACCGTTACCACAGAAGTCGTTTGCGAGGTAGGTACGATAACTAAATTTCCACAATATCCTCTTGCCACATTCATGGGACAGCTAATGGTAGCTGTGATATGCCGTGCGCCCTGAACTGAAGAAGCCCCCTCCACAGGGATAGAATCAGTAACCTGAAAGAAAGAAATCGTTCCCCGGTCAGTAGGAAGAATGGCAGGCAACTTTTCGAAATGTTTCTGAATTTCCCTATCATCCATTTTCACGTTCACATCCAAACTGCCCTGTGGCTGTACCACCATTTCAACAACAATGTCTTTTTTCAGCTTTTCCGCTTCTTGCGGAGTCATGTTTACCTGCACCGGAGAAGTCTTGTACAACTCTTTCGAAGGGATGAGATCTTCATCCTTATAAGTCACATAGAGATTCAGATAATTGACAACTTCTTTTACAAGCGTCTTGGAACGCAGCACCTCTATTTCGTTATCTATACTTTGCGAAGAAGTGATTAATCCGCTAAGGCCCAGTTCATCCAAACCGCCCACATTATTTGAGGCTCCTCCTTTCTTATCATCCTTTATCAGAACCGTAGCCGAAATGTTATATACAGGAGTAGCAACATACAAATAAACATAGGCGGCAATCAAACAAGCCACCACCGTTCCTACGAACCAAGGCCAGTGGATCAAGCATTTGAAAAGCAGTTCCTTAATATCTATTTCCATATCCTCCGCTTCGCGCAATTTCTCGTTTGGTAGTTCCTCTTTCATTGTTCCGGTATTATCTTAAAATGTTATACAATAGACTGGCAATGGAAATCAGGATAGAAGTGGCGGAGAACCACAGGCTGGTACTGCTTCCGATGTCCGAATTACGGGCCTTGGCCTTGTTGGGAGTGACATAAATAATATCATTCTGTTGTAACCAGTAGTAAGGTGAAAGAATCGTCTCTGCCTTGTTCAAATCCAAGGTTACAATCTCCTGTCTGCCGTTAGCGTCCTCCCTTATTAATTTAATGTCATCACGCAGTCCATATACGGTCATATCTCCTGCCATGGCCAATGCTTCCAATAAGTTTACTTTCTCATTCGAGATAGTAAAAGTGCCGGGACGGGCAACTTCGCCGATCACTGAAATCTTATAATTCACCATGCGGACAGTCACGATAGGAATTTCCTTTATATAAGGCTTCAACTTTTCTACAATCATTTGTTCCGTTGCCTTCTTTGTCAACCCTCCCACATGGAGTTCACCCAATACCGGGAAGTTTATCTTTCCTTCATTATCCACCAGATATTGCTGCAGAACCGGCTGAGCGGTTGTATAGTTCGAAGCAACATTACCCTGTGTAGCAACTGTCAGATTGAAAGGAGCTGCCAATTCAGGACTGGTACATGACACCACAATGGTCAACAAGTCTTTAGGCATTATCTTCGCATCATACAGCTGTTCGTTCTGAACTCCATGCGATACGGCCTCTGCATCCTGCAGATAGGGTACTTTTTTATAAGACTGACAACCAGTCATCACAAAAGCCAGCAATACAATTAAAAAGAATTTATTCATCTTATTTTTACTGTTATTTATTAGAATTTCTTACCGAAAACAATACAGATAAAGGTCTTTATTAATATTTTAAAATCAAACCACCAAGAACGTCGTTCCAAATAGAACAAATCATATCTCAGTCGACGTAACATTTTATCAAGACTATCTGTATAGCCATTGTACAGAGTTGCATAAGAAGTTACTCCCGGACGAATCTGATAAAGAAACCGATAACGAGAATCATGTTCCATGATTTGGTCAATATAAAATTTACGTTCCGGACGGGGACCTATAAATGCCATATCTCCAATAAATACATTGTACAACTGCGGTAATTCATCTAAATGATGCTCTCGTAAGAATTTACCGATCTTAGTCAATCGGCTATCTTTTCCTCCTTTATACAAAGCCGGTCCCATTTTCTCCGCATCCAATCTCATACTCCGAAATTTGTAAATGTAAAAAGGTCGACCGAAACGACCGATTCTCTCTTGTTTAAATAATGCCGGTCCCCCATCCTCATGTTTGACTGCAATGTAACAAACTAAAAACAAAGGAGAAAAAATAATTAACGCTATTCCTGCCAGCAAACAATCAACTATTCGTTTCACATTACGTTCAAATGCGTTCATCCCATCAGAAATGAATCCTTCATCTTTTTCCATAAAATACAATTTACTTTTTATTACTCTCCCAATTATTTAACCCCAATTTGCATTTTATCAAATCAATTGCTTTAGGCAGCAAACGATATATAGGATAAAAAATAGACACACTCAGTCCATGTTTACGGAAAGCTTTATAAATATTCTTATTTCCCCTCAGAATATTTTTTATATTGCCTGTGCTCTCCCCACCCATACGCATTCTTATCATATATCGGTCCAGATATTTAGTTCGTATGTGTACTTTTTCTATCAATCGCAACATCAATTCAAAATCAGCAGATACATCAAAAGAAAGATCAAACCCTCCATACTGTTGATAAATCTCACGTCGCACATAAAAGGTAGGATGAGCAGGACACCAGCCATATTTAAAACTTACATAAGGACTTCCTTTCCAAATACGGACAATTTGGTTTACATCGGTTGATTGAACGAAATAAAGATTAGCATAAATTGCATCTGTATTCGTATCGAATGCTGAAACTATATCTTCAGCTACCTTTTTGTCTATAAATAAATCATCCGAATTCAGAAAGCCGACAACATTTCCGGTAGCCATTAGAATCCCTTTGTTCATCGCATCATATATACCTTTGTCCGGTTCACTTATATAATGGAGTTTTCCTTCAAATTTAGGCTCATAGTATTTAATGATATCAAGTGTACTATCTGTTGAACCTCCGTCGATAATTAAATATTCGATGTCATCATAATCTTGATTGAGAATACTTTCAATAGTATATCGTAATGTTTGCTCACTATTGAAGGTTACAGTTATAATTGAGATTTTCATGTATAAAATTTATTTATGTAATGAATTCATAAGCTCATTATATAAACTCATATATTCCTTGTAGCGGTCATTTTTATTGTACAATTCAATTGCTCTTTTTCTACATTGCCCCTCCTCTATTATCCTATCTTCACAAATTTGTCTCACTGATTGGGTTAATATTTCTACATCTCCAGTTGGAACAATTATACCTGTCTTTTCATCTATAGCTTCTATACTACCACCAGTCTGATATGTGATTACCGGAGTATCACAAGCGAGCGCTTCCAGATTCGTTGTAGGAAAATTATCTTCCCATGTAGGATTGACAAACACATTTGCCACTGAATAATATTCCGCCAATTCTTTCACACTATTTGTTCTTGATATACCAACGATACCTTGTGGCAGTTCCTGAATCTGTTTTTGCGTTAACCCGATCAGTACCATAGCATACTCTTGAATAGATAGCTTCCTCCGTAAGGCTACAAAATCAGCTAATCCTTTTCTGGCACTCCATACACTGGCCACTCCTATCAACATATAGCGTTGTATAACCCCAATGCGTCTCCTTAGTTGCAATGTATTACCTTGTGGAGAAAACGTCATTAGATCCACACCATTGTAAATTCGGCGTATTGAATACTCTTTCATGAAAGAAAAACGAAGTAACCCGGCAAGCCAATCAGAAACAGGAACCAGTATTAAGTTCGGAATAGACGTATATACCATTTTTTTTATCTTATAATTCCTATGGCTCCTGTCACATAACCATGACGTCGGATAACTTAATTTCTGTGGACAATGCTTGCAACCGACCTTCCATTTATCACAGCCTATAAAGATAAAATGTGCGCAATGTCCAGTAAAAGTCCAGCAATCATGTAATGTCCATACTATCGGAATACCAGCATCTTTTAAGAAGTCAAATAGTAGTGCATAATTCAAGAAATATCCATGAATATTATGCAGATGAACAATATCCGGTTTTATATCCCTAATACGATCTATTAATTTTCTCGTCGCTTTGTTCGAATTAAGTCCATGATTATCCAACAGTCTAGATATTAGAGCATGCCGATACATATCTACCTTATTTCCTATACGAATAAGTTTCGACTGACTCTTGGGTTTTCCACGACCATAAGCAATATAGCTTTTCCATCCGCATTTTATAGCCATCTGACCGATTTCTTCCGCAATTCGACCTGTCGATCCCCAATTGGCAACCACATTAATCTGAAAAAGAGTGGGCATAATACTTTTTGCTTGTATAATGATTATAATATTGTCCGAGAAGTTAGTTCATCATTCAAATAGATGATAATACCTATTATAAAGGGTGCAAGTGCAGTCATGAAAGTAACAGCATTAAGCATCACAGATAAATATAAAAATAAGCAAAACATTGAGCTTGGATTTCTATGTTGAAGAATATAAAAATTCTTCATAATCACATGCAACGGTAGAAACGCTATAACCCCCAGTTCAAAAAATAATGCCCCGATTCCGCTCATAATGCGGTGATAACGTTCAATATTAAAATAACTAATGAAAAGGTTATGATACATACCACTGGAACGAATATCTGACACATTTTGAGCAAAAGCATCAAAACCGTGAGGTATCCCCCAATTTCTTAAAAAGCCATATAAAGAAAAAAAAGCATGATTAAAGCGTTCGTTCACACTTGCATCCGTAGCCAAGAACAACATTGGATCTCTCTGTAAAATAATAAGCAATTTTCCTATTCTATAGGGTGCTAATAAAGAAAGGTCTATCGCAAAAAAGACAACTATACATCCTATTATCCCCATTAAAAGTAAGATATACCTATCGCGATGTGTATTTGAACAAAACACTTGATAAACAATATAAGCAACAAGAGAAATAGTAATGACAAAAATACAGGCAGAGGATCGGGATATTACAAATATTTGAAATAAACACGCAAGAAGAATCCATTTATAATATTTTTCATTGCGAAAACACAACTGGTTTATTATAGCTAGAAACACACAAATAATACCATAAAAGGTAGGTTCAGGAGCTAAAGATGTAACTCCTCTTCCACTTTCTATTAAGTCAGAAATTGATTGTTCTCTATAAAGAATAAATTGGAGGAAACTTGCATCTATTAATAATTGTACACTTCCAACTAATAACCAAAAGCTCACAGCAAAAACAAAAAATAGATATGGTATTCCGCCAGTCGATTTAAGACTGATATATGCTACATAAGGAATAAGAAATAAACTAATATACCCTCCAAACAATCGAATACTTTGTAATTTTATTGGATAATTGATAAAAAGAATTATCAAAGCACCTAAGAAAGTCAGCAATAAAAGAAACAATGACTTATTTATTTTTCCTCCGCTCTTTTGTGAACAGAATAAAATAATAGCCACAATCAGTGCATTAGGTTGACTGTCAGTATTAAAAGGTAATATTTGAACATAGGGAAATAAACAAAAAAAATAAAAAATATATATGAGATATTTCATTATAATATCATTATTCAGAAAGGACT
>NZ_MNQN01000033.1:0-19171 GCF_001915455.1 Bacteroides sp. 43_46
TCCATTGGTTTCCTCAATTTTTCTGCTACTTGTAGCAACTGTGCTTTATAATCTATCATAGAAATAGCAGGAATTGCACCGGGAGGCAGGTTTTTCTTGATTTCCTCGTTTTTCTTTATTAAGTCTGCACAAGCTTTTTCGCACCATTGAGCAGCTTTTTCGCGTAATGACATATCTGCACATGCTTTGTTCATCCATTTCACCCACTGCAATAATTGTTCTTCATCGCCTAGAATTGTGTGTGAAGCAAGTAGTTTGTCTCCCCGTTTTACAAACGAGTCCCACTGGTTCATAATGCCGTCTCTGTTAAGCCGTAGATTTTCGCCTATCATGTCGGCTTCTGCTACATTCATCTGTTTCATACGAGTGACATAAGCATTCAGTCCTTGTTCGTCGAATGTACAATGTTTCGACTCATCCACTTTCAGATATGTATAAGAGCCGCTAATCCAGTCTTCAAGTATTCTACGGTTGAGCGAAGAAGCTTGTTGTGGAAATCTGTCGGCTATCTCCTTCTTATGATTTACCACATATAAAAATGCCGAGGAGTTGATATCATGTATATAGCGGTAGAATATGGAGAAATAACCTTCATATTCCAGTATTTTCTGTTCTTTTCCCTGTAAGAAATCAGCAGCTACTTTTCCTGCCTCTTCTTCACGGTTGGCGGCAGAAAGTACATTGATATATCCGCAGACAAAAGCAGAGTCACGCTCACCCGCTTCATAGCGTTTCCTAAGACCTGAAATTCCGCCGGACTCTACTCCCAGTTTTACTTTTTCCAACAGTGCAGACGCTTCGTCGGCACCAAGAAGGCGATGTACTACTTCACCACTTGAATTTAGGAAAAGAAGGGTGGGATAGCCTCGCACATCATATCTTTTTTTGATATCTATCCCTTCTCCTTTTTCCATATCCATTTTCAGATTGACAAAATGGCGGTTGAAGTAATCGGCAACCAGAGAATCTTTAAAAACTACCTTGGACAACATTCGGCAAGGGCCACACCAAGTGGTAAAACAATCTACAAAAAGTAGTTTGTTTTCTTCTTTAGCCATTTTCAATGCATTGGCAAAAGAGAGTTCGCGGAAAGCGATGCCATCCGGTTGTGCAAGAGTCATTTGCATTTTTTTGGCAGGGATCATTTGTGCTCCCTGTGCAGGAACTACTTGCTGTCCTTGTATCGTTTGAAACGATAGCAGACATACTGTTGTCATACAGACAAGAAAGAGTTGTTTCATATTAATTATTTTGTGTTGATAAGAATAAATCCCCTGCCGGCATGCCGGCAGGGGATTCTGTCATTAATCAAATTGTCCCTCGACTCTTAAAACTTAGCAATAAATTTAGTCTTTCAGTTTTGCGATGATGAAGTCGCGGTTCAAGCGGGCGATGTTGCTGATAGAGATGTTCTTCGGACATTCCGCCTCGCAAGCGCGAGTATTGGTACAGTTACCGAATCCCAGTTCGTCCATTTTAGACAACATGGCTTTTGCGCGGCGCAAAGCTTCCGGTTTACCTTGCGGGAGCAAGTTCAACTGGCTGACCTTTGCAGAAACGAACAACATTGCAGAACCATTCTTACATGCAGCTACACAAGCACCGCAACCGATACAAGAAGCGGCATCCATAGCTTCATCGGCCACAGGCTTCGGTATCAGGATAGCGTTGGCATCCTGCGGAGCACCTGTACGAACGCTCACGTAACCACCTGCCTGCATGATTTTGTCGTAAGCGGTACGGTCTACCATTAAGTCCTTGATAACAGGGAAACCGGCCGAACGCCAAGGTTCAACGGTAATGGTGTCACCGTCGTTGAAGCGACGCATATAAATCTGGCAGGTAGTAGCACCTGTTGCAGGACCGTGCGGATGTCCGTTGATGTAAAGAGAACACATACCGCAGATACCTTCGCGGCAGTCGTGATCGAATACTACCGGTTCTTTTCTTTCGCTGATGAGCTGTTCGTTCAGAATATCCAGCATTTCGAGGAAGGAAGTATCACCGGGAATATCTTTCATTTGGTAGGTTTCAAAAGCACCTTTAGCTTTCGGACCAGCTTGGCGCCATACCTTCAGTGTAAATGATATATTTTTATCCATTGTCTTCTAATTCTTTTAAATGTTTAACTTCACCGATTAGCTCTTGTAGTTACGGGTCTGAACCTTGATAGCTTCGTATACCAGCGGTTCTTTGATCAATATCGGAGCCTTTTCATCGTCACCTTGATATTCCCAGCAAGCTACGTAGAAGAAGTTTTCGTCATCACGTTTGGCTTCTCCTTCTTCAGTCTGGTATTCTTCACGGAAGTGACCACCACAACTTTCGTTACGGTTCAATGCATCGTAAGCAACAAGTTCACCCATTGTGATGAAGTCGTACAGGCGGATTGCTTTGTCAAGCTCTACGTTCATGCCTTCTTTAGAACCGGGGATAAACAGGTTGGTTTCAAATTCCTTGCGGATTTCTTTCAGTGCAGCAATACCTTTCTTCAAGCCTTCTGCCGTACGTCCCATACCTACATATTCCCACATGATGTGACCCAGTTTCTTGTGGATAGAATCAACAGATTCATTACCTTGTATGCTCATGAACTTGTCGATCTTAGCTTGAACAGCTTTTTCCGCTTCCGCAAATTCGGGAAGGTCAGTAGAGAAACGGGGAACAGTAATCTGGTCTGCCAGATAGTTCTGGATAGTGTAAGGTAATACGAAGTAACCGTCGGCCAGACCTTGCATCAATGCAGAAGCACCAAGGCGGTTTGCACCGTGGTCGGAGAAGTTACATTCACCGATAGCGAACAGACCTTTGATGGTGGTTTGCAGTTCGTAGTCTACCCAGATACCACCCATTGTATAGTGGATAGCCGGATAAATCATCATCGGGTTATAATATTTCACGCCATTGATTTCTTTTGCCAGTTCGCCCGGATTAACGTCGGTGATTTCTTCATACATATCGAAGAGGTTGCCGTAACGTTGAAGGACAACGTCGATGCCCAAACGGTTGATAGCTTCGGAGAAATCGAGGAATACGGCCAAACCAGTGTTGTTTACACCGAAACCTGCGTCGCAACGTTCTTTAGCGGCACGGCTGGCAACGTCACGCGGAACCAGGTTACCGAATGCCGGATAGCGGCGTTCCAAGTAGTAGTCGCGGTCTTCTTCAGGAATATCGCTTCCTTTGATTTCGCCCTTCTGGAGTTTCACAGCGTCTTCTTTCTTCTTCGGAACCCAGATACGACCGTCGTTACGAAGAGATTCGGACATCAATGTCAGTTTAGACTGCTTGTCACCATGTACCGGAATACAAGTCGGGTGGATCTGAACGTATGCAGGGTTAGCAAATACGGCACCCTTGCGGTAGCAAGAAACAGCAGCCGTACAGTTACAACCCATAGCGTTTGTAGACAGGAAGTAAGCGTTTCCGTAACCACCGGTAGCGATAACTACTGCGTGAGCGGCGAAACGTTCCAATTTACCTGTTACAAGGTTTTTGGCAATGATACCGCGGGCACGTCCGTCAACGATGACAACGTCCTGCATTTCATAGCGGGTGTAAAGTTTTACAGTACCTACGTTTACCTGACGGCTCAGTGCGGAGTAAGCACCCAGCAACAACTGCTGGCCTGTCTGACCTTTAGCGTAGAAAGTACGTGAAACCTGTGCGCCACCGAAAGAACGGTTGTCCAGCGTACCGCCGTATTCGCGAGCGAAAGGAACACCTTGAGCTACACATTGGTCGATGATAGCGTTTGATACTTCAGCCAGACGATATACGTTAGCTTCGCGGGCACGGTAGTCACCACCTTTTACTGTATCATAGAACAGGCGGTAAACCGAGTCACCGTCATTCTGATAGTTCTTGGCTGCGTTGATACCACCTTGTGCAGCGATAGAGTGTGCACGACGCGGAGAGTCCTGAATACAGAAGTTGAATACTCTGAAACCCATTTCACCGAGTGAAGCAGCGGCAGAAGCACCTGCCAGACCCGTACCCACAACGATGATATCCAAACGACGTTTATTAGCGGGATTCACCAATTTCTGGTGAGCTTTATAGTTGGTCCATTTCTCAGCCACCGGGCCTTCTGGAATTTTTGAATCTATCTTGATCATAATATTATTTACAATTAGCAAGCACCGCCACAAATCAGTGATTTCGCGAAGAATACCACTACTACGAGTGCGAAACCGAGTACTACAATCGTTGAATAGATGTTAGAAATACATTTCCAACGGTTGATCCATACTTTGTTGTTCCACCCCAGTGATTGCATAGAGCTCCAGAAACCGTGAGTAAGGTGGAACCACAGAGCAAACAGCCAAACGAGGTAAAGAACCACGTAAATCGGGCAAGAGAAAGTCTGCTGGATGTGATAAGCACCGTTTGCGGCATAAGCCAACGTCAGTGTGTCGGCGTGCATACCCATGTTGTGCATCAGTTCCGGCAACTGCATTTTTGCCCAGAAGTTGAACAAGTGTAAGCCAAGGCCTACGATTACGATAAGACCCAACACCAGCATGTTTTGAGAAGCCCACTCAACGGTTTTCGGCTTGTCAACCACTGCATAGCGTTCGCTACCACGCGCTTTGCGATTCTGCATTGTCAGCCAGAAGGCATAGATGATGTGAATTACGAAAAGAGCAGCCAGTCCTACGGTAGCCGCTAACGCATACCAGTTTGCTCCCAGGAACTCACAAACCATGTTGTAACCATCAGCCGAGATGATTGCAACCAGGTTCATCGCCATGTGAAATGTTAGAAACAGGACAAGGGCGATACCGGTAACGCTCATCACCACTTTCCTTCCTACAGATGAATTACTTAACCACATAAATCTTACGGACTGCAAAAATAGGGGAAATAGATTGATTGAGCAAGGAATTAAAGAAATTATTCCTTAATCGGCAACCTTTCCGATTTTTTCACCGTTGGCCGCCTTCTTTCGCAGCGCTCGGGGAGTGTCGCCGAAAGAGTCTTTGCAAAAGTGTGCGAAGTGGGATAGAGAGTCGAAACCGTAGCGGTTACAAATCTCTGTAATTCGCATATTGGTACGCTGGAGATCTTCCAGAATGCCTTCCCGCTTTTTCTCCAGTATCCATTCGTATACAGGTATGCCGTAGAGGTTTTTAAAAAGCCGGCGGAAAGTAGTGGTGGTATAACCTCCCAAATGCGCAAATTCTTCTACGTTCTTCACCGTGTTGTAGTTTTGCATTACAAAATAATGGAAACTTTTTGTGTACGTACTGATCGGATAGAAGAATGAACTTAATTGAGGCGTCGGATAATAATTGGTGATGAGGAAAGCCAACTCTTTGCATTTCAGTTCGATGAACTTGCTGCAAGGTGATTCTTCACCGAGAAATTCGGGCATACTGGTGATGAGATGATGAAGCCTTTCACTCATGATCAGCGGAGTGTAGGTCAGCGGTGCTTCTGCCTGTTCCGTTATTTCACGGTAACGTTCTTCGCAAAGCAGGGGTAACTCATTAAACCAGTAGACGATGTATTCAACGTCCGTGAGGGCAAGCAACTCTATTTTCGAGCCGATAGCTTGCAGGATAAATTGCTTTTCGCGCAGGATATTTCCGGGATATTCTTCACTGTTGATAAGTAATTCGCCTTTTATCATGAAAAGCATACAGTTTTGCGTGCACTTATCCTTCGGGATATGCGCTCCTTTGGGTAGGTTTCTATACACAAGGATGTTCTCGTTGACATTGGGACATCCTGTGCAGTTGGTGTATTGTATGCAAAATGAATCTTTTGGCATGAGTTTTATGCGTGAATTATTATCTTCCGGGAACAAAGATAAGTTTTTTTGCGGAAAACGGAACTTTTTCTTTCATTTATGTTTGAGCAGAAAGTTGACAGCACCGTTATAAAAACTCTGTGTCCTCCGTAGTGAAATCTTATTTATAGTACTTCTCCAGTAATTCCTGCATCTCCGGATATTTCTCGTCGGTGTCACCTACTTCCTTGCGAAGATTCAATAAATCTTTTTTCATCTGTCTGATGATAGGAGCGTATTTCGGATCGTTATACAAATTATGATTCTCGTGCGGGTCTTCTTCTAAATCATAGAAATCCCATGCAGGAGTGAAATCAAAGTTTTCCGTATCGGTCATGTCCAGATTCTTTGCGTAATAGAATATGAGTTTGTAGCGCTCGGAACGGATAGCGAAATGTGCCGGGCGGATAGCGTGATTCGTCCAGTAACGGTAATAGATTTCTTTCCGCCAGTCTGCCGGAGTTTTTCCTTCGAGGTTGCCGGTGAAGCTGTGTCCTTGTACATTCTCCATTTTCACTCCGGCAAATTCGGCCAGTGTCGGTGCAAAGTCGATGTTGAGTATCAGGTCTTTCAGGCGTTTCCCGGCGGGGATTTTTTTCGGATAACGAATGACGAAGGGCATACGGGCGGCTTCTTCATAAAACATTCGTTTGTCGAAGAAGCCGTGTTCGCCGAGGAAGTAACCTTGGTCGGAGACATAAACAACGATGGTGTTGTCGGCAATACCCATTTCGTCCAGTGTTTTGAGGAGTTTGCCGATGTTGTCGTCTATGGTGGCTCCGCAACGCAGATAGTCGCGGATCAGTTTTTGATAAATTGCACGCCGGGCGGTGGTCCGTTGCATTCCGTCGGTGTTGAAAGGTAGTCCGGGATAGCGGCACCACCACTTGTCCGGGTCTTTGGAAGCAACTCGCCAGCGATGTCCCAGTTCTTCGAGCGTTTGCCCTTTGAAAGAACGCCCGTTCGTTTCCGGTCCCCAGTCGAGGAAGTTCTCCGGTTCGGGGAAGGTGACTCCGTCATAAAGGTGTTCCATGCGTGTCGGGTAGTCGTATGGCTCGTGGGTGGCTTTGAAATGGCAGCACATCAGGAAAGGCTGGTTGCTGTCCTGCTGCTTGATCCAGTTGATCGCTTTTTCTGCGACGAGGTCGGTGGAGAAACCGGGCACGCGCTCGCCGAACGGACGGTTGCCCGGCCATGGGTCGCTGCTTTCGATGAAAGTAGGGTCGCGGTATTCTCCCTGGTCGTAGAAAATGGAATAATAGTCGAACCCTTGCGGTTGCGATTTGATATGCCATTTACCGACAAGTCCGGTATTGTAGCCGTTGGCTTGCAGGACGGTTGCCAGTGTGGGAATTGAAGTATCCAACGAATCGGCTAACGTATAAAGCCCGTTCCGGTGACTGTAAAGTCCGGTGAGGATACTGGCGCGGCTGGGGGCGGAGATAGAGTTGGTGCAGAAGCAGTTGTCGAGCACTACACCTTCGTTTGCCAGCCGGCGGATATTGCTGTTATAAGCATAATCTGCCAGAACTCCGCCATAGATTCCCCATGCCTGTGAGGTATGGTCATCGCTCAGGATAAAAAGGATATTGGGCCGCCGGCTTTTATCCTTCGGGTCTTGTTGTTGGTTTTCTTGTCCGGCAAATTGAGCACCTTGAATGTGTGTCATTGCTCCGGCTGCCAGCAGGCCGGTTAGTATTAGTTTATTCATAGATATATAGGTGTTGCATTTCTTCAAATATAAGTTTGTGCTTACATCTATTTTTTTATTGTACGCCTAAAGATAGAGAATATTTTACTACTTTCTGTCTTTAGGCAAGTTCTTTTTACTATTCTGATCGTATTTCTCATAGCTTCGCCCTGCCATAATACCCCGGCATCGGCGCATAGATCGGATTATAATACGTATTGATATTCTGCAATTTCTTTTCCTCTTTCAGCCGCCTGATGTGCCGGGCGGCAGTGGTAGCGGTAAAGTTGCACAGCCCTTGAAAGTCGGGGCGCGTCAATATCGAGTTGTTGCTGAAGTAATTTGTCAGGAGCTTGTCAACCTCTTCGTTCGAGCGGGAGGCTGAATGCCGTTTCAGTTTGCTTCGTTCCAGATGTACGACGCTTACCGACTTTTTAAGTTTGATATCCGCCTTGAAACTGATGTTGGCTTTGAGTTTGATTTGGTTTGCCTTTAGTTTGGGCGAAGTGATTGGTTCCTGACTGTTCAGCTTTATCTGAAAGTAACCGATACCATCCAAATGGACGCTTTCCCCTTCCCGGAGCCGCTCCCCCATAAAGTGGCTTAGAGATTCGAGGACAGATTTTACGTCTCCCTCGGTCAGTGAAGTTGCCGTTTGGATTTGTCTGGCCAGATAATCCGTGTCGATATGCTGGAAGTTGACCACACGTGCGTGGTATGTCTCTTTGTCTGCCTCGTCCTTGGGACGGGGAGTTTTGTACAATTCAAATTGTATTGCCATTATTTTCTATTTATTTTATTTGTAAGGACATCGTATTTTGTCGTTGCAAACCGGGTTAATAATCTTTGGGACTTAGAGGGGATTGTGTTATATAGCTGTTGTTTGTTTGTTATCAAGCGGCTTTATATAAGTTGTCCTGCCTTTATTCTTTGATTAAGGCATAAGGATAGTTGTGTTCCGGTGCCTTGATCGTTCGTTTGTCACAGCCGTGGTAACTACTTGCCACGGCTGTGGTAGCTTCTCGTCATGGCCGTGGCAGGAATTCGTCACGGCTGTGGTGAGTAGACTATATCGGTAGCAAAGATAAACTATATAAGGGAGAAAAGCAAAGTATTCCTGCTTGTTTAAGGAACTTGTTCACCTTGTCATGATGACTGTGTATGCTTGGAAAGGGTCCGAACTATATTGCGAAGCGTAATCCGGCGGTGATAGGTGATAGATGTGGTGATAGGTTAAGAAACAACCTATCACCGCCGGAAACCTCGATGAATAAAGCGTTTGATTACCGACGGTGATAGGTGAAAGAGAAATGTGTGTTTTCTATCGGGAGAGATAAGGATTAATTTGCTCTCAGTTTCTTCTGATATTCCTCCGAATTGAGAATCTCCAACGCCTTCTGTACACTTTCGTTCGTCGTATTCATCACCCGGAAATATTCGTTCATATCCCAAAGGTCGCGGGCGATCAAGGCTTTGAGTTGCGTCTTGATGAGCGGGAGCGATTTCTGATACTGCTCTTCATTGAACTTCACGCCTTCTTTCTCACCCATTTCACGCAAGGTTGCCAGCATATCATCGTCTATGATGAACTTCTCATTAAACGATTCGAACTTCTTGTACTTGTTGGCCAGTTCCTTTCGGTGTCCTTCGATAAACTTCATGGTGAATTTGATAACGGCGCCTTTGGCTACCAGGTTGCGGTGATAATCCGTGTAAAGAGTGGTGTCAATCGGCACGAAATAATCCGGCATGATACCGCCTCCGCCGTAAACGGTACGACCGAGTTTCTTGGTCTGTACTTTCAATGAGTCGGGGAAGTGAATGCTGTCGGCATTCATCAGTTCACCGTGGTTGAAGCGCTCTATCAGGTCTTTATTGTAATCTGTCGAGCTGTCGTAAGGCTTTTGGATGCAGCGGCCGGCGGGAGTATAATAACGGGCGATCGTCAGGCGGATCATTGAGCCGTCGGGCAAGTCGATCGGGCGTTGAACCAGTCCTTTGCCAAAAGAACGGCGGCCTACGATGATACCTCTGTCCCAATCCTGCACTGCGCCGCTGACAATCTCACTGGCGGAAGCTGTATATTCGTCTACCAATACGATGAGGCGGCCGTTACGGAACTCGCCGTTACCTTTGGCGTAGAAGTCACTGCGTTTGGCAGTCCGTCCTTCGGTGTAGACGATTAATTCCTTTTGACCCAAAAATTCGTTGGCAAGGTCGATAGCTGCATTGAGGTAGCCTCCTCCGTTGCCTTGCAAGTCGAGAATCATATCCTTCATTCCTTGCTTCTGAAGTTCTTTCATTGCTTTCTTGAATTCTTCGGCAGTCGTTGCCCCGAAGCGGTTGATGCGGATATAGCCTGTCTTCGGCTGAATCATATAGGACGCGTCAAGGCTGAGGATAGGTATCTTGTCTCTTTTTACGGTGAACACCAACGGGTCTTGGACGCCGCGACGGACAATTTTCAGATTTACTTTCGAGCCTTTCGGACCGCGAAGACGCTTCATGATTTCTTCCGTACTCATCTTTACACCTGCAATGGCGCTGTCGTTGACGGCGATGATACGGTCGCCTGCAAGGATTCCTATTTTCTCGGAAGGACCGTTGCTGACAGGTTGCACCACCAACAGCGTATCTTCAATCATCTGGAATTGTACGCCGATGCCTTCGAAATTACCTTGAAGCGGTTCGTTCATCTTCTTCACTTCTTCGGCGTCCGAGTAGGTGGAGTGCGGGTCGAGTTGGGCCAGCATTTTAATGATAGCTTCTTCTACCAGCTTGTCTTCGTCTACTTTATCTACATAAAAGTTGGAGATTGCAAACTCTGCCATTTGCAGCTTGCGCATGGCGGGCGAGCCGAAACTCTGGGCTTGTACGGCTGATACTGTCCATAGGCAAGCCAGGAGAACGTATATTGTAATCTTATTCATAATCTTGTTATTTTAGGTTCTATTCTTCTCAACTGATCTTCATCCCTTTCGGAATAAACTGGCTGATGTCTTTATTAAAGGTCAATAGCTCGCGTACAATAGTAGAGCTGACACAAGTCAGTTCCGGCTCCGTGAAAAGCAGAATGGTTTCGATACCAGCCAGTTTGCGGTTGATGTCTGCAATCGTTTCTTCGTATTCGAAGTCTTTTACGGTGCGGATACCGCGGACAATAAACTTTGCTCCTACTTCCTGTGCGAAGTCAATTGTCAGACAATCGTATGACATTACCCGGATACGAGGGTCGTCTTTGTAGAGTTCCCGAATCATTTCCTCTCTTTTGTCGATAGGGAAATACGTATTCTTGTTTTCGTTGATACCGATTCCTATCACGATTTCGTCCATAAAGGTGAGTGCACGTTCCACTACCGAATAATGTCCGATGGTGAAAGGGTCGAATGTACCCGGGAATATTGCTTTTCTCATGATGCCAAGTCTTCTTCAATAACCAAGTTGTCTATAATAAAGTTCTGTCGTTCCATGGTGTTTTTGCCCATGTAGAATTCCAGTAGTTCTTTTACTGCGTCCGTTTTACGCAATGTCACTTGTTCCAGGCGCATATCTTTGCCGATAAAGTGCTTGAACTCGTCCGGTGAGATCTCTCCCAATCCTTTGAATCGGGTGATTTCCGGATTCGGGCTTAGTTCATTGATAGCATTGACGCGTTCCTCCTCGCTGTAACAATAGAGCGTCTTTTTCTTGTTGCGTACACGGAACAGAGGAGTCTGCAAGATGTATACGTGTCCCTTCTTGATAAGGTCGGGGAAGAATTGCAGGAAGAAGGTAATCAGCAACAGGCGGATGTGCATACCGTCCACATCGGCATCGGTTGCTACAATCACTTTGTTGTAACGCAGTCCTTCGATTCCGTCTTCTATATTCAGGGCTGCCTGGAGCAGGTTGAATTCTTCGTTCTCGTACACCACTTTCTTTGTCAGCCCGAAAGAATTCAACGGTTTACCACGGAGGCTGAATACCGCTTGTGTGTTAACATCACGGCTCTTGGTGATGGAACCGCTTGCAGAGTCTCCCTCGGTGATGAAGATGCAGGAATCTTCTTCCAGCCCTTTTCCTTTCGGGTCGTTGAGGTGGATACGGCAGTCACGCAGTTTGCGGTTATGCAGGTTAGCTTTCTTGGCACGTTCGCGGGCCAGTTTCGTTACGCCTGCAATGGCTTTGCGTTCCTTTTCCGATTCCTGTATCTTTTGCTGGATGGCTTCGGCTACGTCCGCATTCTTGTGGAGGAAGTTGTCCACTTCCAGTTTGATGAAGTCGCCTACGTATTTATTGACGGTCATGCCGCCGGGCGCCATGTTGGTAGAACCCAGCTTTGTCTTGGTCTGGCTCTCGAAGATCGGTTCCTCCACGTTGACGGCAATGGCGGCAACGAGTCCGTTGCGGATGTCCGTATAATCCATGTTCTTGTTGAAGAACTCTTTGATAGTACGGGCGATATGTTCCTTGAAAGCACTCTGGTGAGTACCTCCCTGGGTGGTGTGCTGACCGTTGACGAAGGAGTAATATTCTTCTCCGTATTGTCCGGTGTGGGTGAAGGCTATTTCGATGTCTTCTCCTTTCAGGTGGATGATAGGGTAGAGGCCGGTTGCCGTCATGTTGTCATTCAGCAGGTCTACAAGACCGTTACGTGACAGGATGCGGTGACCGTTATAGATAATGGCAAGCCCTGTGTTGAGGTACGTATAGTTACGTAGCATGGTCTCGATAAATTCGGGCTTGAAACAATAATTCAGGAATAATGTATTGTCCGGTTCGAAGAAGATATAAGTTCCGTTGTCTTCTTCGGTGGTCTGCGTTTCATCAGTCAGCAGGGTACCTTTGGAGAAAGTGGCGATGCGGACTTTCCCGTCGCGGTAACTGCGTACCTCGAAACGGGAGCTCAGTGCGTTGACGGCTTTCACACCGAC
This sequence comes from Bacteroides sp. 43_46, assembly GCF_001915455.1. Lineage (NCBI taxonomy): Bacteria > Pseudomonadati > Bacteroidota > Bacteroidia > Bacteroidales > Bacteroidaceae > Bacteroides > Bacteroides sp. 43_46. The sequence goes on from NZ_MNQN01000033.1 coordinate 12,398, forward strand.
ACCGTTCAACCCGACGCTTTTCTTAAATGCCTTACTGTCGTACTTACCACCCGTATTCAGCATACTGACGGCTTCAATCAGCTTTCCTTGCGGAATGCCTCGTCCGTAGTCACGCACACTGACACGAAGGTTTTCTTCAACGGTAATCTCGATTTTCTTACCGGCTTGCATCTTGAACTCGTCAATACTGTTGTCAATCACTTCTTTCAGGAGGACATAGATTCCGTCTTCGGCATGTGCACCGTCGCCCAGCCTACCGATATACATACCGGGGCGTGTGCGCACATGTTCCATGTCGCTCAGGTGGCGGATGTTGTCGTCAGTGTACTCTACTGCATTGTTGTTGTCTACAGGTATCAATTCGTTCTCTTCCATAGCTGTTTTTTTATTTTATCTCTTTGATGAACGCACGGCGGCGCTTATGTTGTTGAGTCTCAAAGTAATCCCATTGTGCCTGAACCTTTCCGTTCAGTTCCAGTTCGGGGTTGCTTTCCGCAAAGATAAAACCTAATTTTTGATAAACCGGAATTAAATCGGAAAATAACAAAGCGTTAACACCTTTATTCTGGTATTCCGGTTTCACGGCAACAAGTAGTAAATCAAGCATTTTCGCACGTCGTTTCATGAATAATGCTTTCAACAGATAGAACCATCCGAGCGGCAGCAGACGTCCGTGTGACTTTTGCAGCGCTTCGGCAAGCGACGGCATGGAGATACCTACGCAAACCAGTTTGTCATCGGCATCGGTGATAAGAGTCACCATTCGCAGGTCGAGTATCGGGAGGTACATCTTTACGTACTGGTTGATTTGTCGCTGCGTCAACGGAGAGTAGCCGTAGAGCGGGCTGTACGCTTCGTTCATCAGTTCGAATATTTCCTGTCCGTAGTCTTTGGCTATTTTTTTTCCGGAGGTATATTTCTTTATCTTGAGGTTGTATTTTCGTTGAATCAGTTCGGAGATACGCTTGTGCTTGTCGGGAATGGCGTCCGGGATATAGATTTTGTATTCCACCCAGTCGGCGTCTTTCTCGAAGCCGAGTTTCTCCATGTGTACGGGATAGTAGGGGTGGTTGTAGATAGTGGCCATGGTGCTGAGTTGGTCGAAACCTTCAATCAGCATACCTTCCGCATCGAAATCGGTGAATCCGAGAGGTCCGGCAATGTGAGTCATGCCCCGTTCCTTTCCCCAGTCTTCTACTGTTTTGATGAGAGCGGAGGATACTTCAGGGTCGTCAATGAAGTCTATCCACCCGAAACGGACGTTCTTGCAACCCCATTTCTCGTTGGCACGGTTGTTGATAATAGCGGCTACACGTCCTACGATCTTGTCATCCTGGTATGCCAGAAAATAATCTGCTTCACAGAATTCGAATGCTGCATTCTTACGCTTGTTAAATGTATTGAGCATATCGTCGTAAAGGTCGGGGACGGAGTACGGATTGCCCTTGTACATTCTGTAATTGAAACGGATAAATTTCTTAAGTTCTCTCTTTGTAGAGACTTTCTTGATTGTAATAGCCATATCTCGTATTTATGATTGAGGAAGCAAAGATACGTGATAATCTTCAAAGTACAACGCAGAGGGTGGCAAAAACTGTGTGAGAGGCAGGTCGGTTTTGGAAAATAAAAAGCAATTAGTAGTTGTTTAAACTGAATTTAGGGCTACCTTTGTTCGAAATACTATAACACATATCATGGAACTACAAATTATTCAGAATAAGATATATGAGATTCGGGGACAGAAGGTAATGCTTGATTTTGATTTGGCGGAACTCTATGGAACAGAAACACGGTTATTGAAGCGTGCTGTGAGGCGTAATATGGAACGTTTTCCAGATGATTTCATGTTTGAATTGACAAATGAAGAGGCTAACTGCTTGTTGTCCAGTAGGGTATCCCAAATTGGGATACCCCAATATAATTTTAGTGCTTACACTCCATTTGCGTTTACGGAACAGGGGGTAGCCATGCTTTCAAGCGTTCTGCATTCAACAGTTGCTATTAAGGTCAATATTAATATTATGCGTGCCTTTGTCAGTATTCGTCAATATGTCTTGGCCAGTGATACCAAGAATCAAGAAATAGACGAACTGAGACAGCGCATACAAGAACTGGAAAGTCAAGGAAGTAAAGCATTCGCAATGATTAACCAAATCGGCGAGGAGACTTTGGAAGCCATAAACGACCTCAGTGAAGATACCCGGAAGGAATTGGATAGTATTTATCTGGCTTTATCAGAATTGGCCGATAAAGAAAAAGCGGAATCTCTGAAATCAAAGCATCGACGACCGATTGGGTTTATACATTACGATAATGAGGAATAAGTTTATTTTGATATAAAGCAATAAACATTTCCTGCAAAGTCACAGACAATCATCCGGTTTCCTGATACGGCTACGGTTGAGAATATCGGTGCTCCGAGATTATATTTGTCTTTTATAATTCCCGTTGTCCGGTCGATAGCATATAGATAACCATCGGAAGCTCCGATGTAAATAACTCCTTGTGATGCCACTGGGCTTGTTTCTACTCCGGCTTGCGGAGTGGTAGAATAAGGAGCTGTGTATACCAGCGAAGGCAAAGTCTCTGCTCTCCATTTATTGAAAAGCGTAGCTTTGTCCAGTGCGAAAACTCCGCGGTCGGCAGTGCCGAAGATAATTTCCTGTTCGGTAATAAGTGGCGTGGATGTTACGTCCAGGTTGGCTGACAACTCTTTCTGTTGGAGTACTTTTCCGGTTTGCGGTTCTATGACGAAGAAGCTTTTGGAGGAGATGATCCATAATTTCCCGTCTTTATAGACCGGAGAGGCTCCCCGGTTACGAAGTCCGTTATCGGAGAGTTTCCAGAGTTGTTTTCCGGTGTGAATGTCGTTACCGTATAATCCTCCCCATTGAGTTCCGCTGACTAATACATTTCCGGCAACAGTTAGCGTTGTAGTAGCACCTTCCCGTTGTCTCCAGTCCTTGTTAATCCATATTGTTTGTCCTGTCTTTAAGTCATAGGCGGATAGTCCGGCACCAATTCCGGCGTAGACTACTCCTTTATCTATTGTTATTCCTTCCGTTAAGTAAGGATAGCTGTTCAGTTTGATATATTGTTTCCAGAGTAATTTTCCGGATTCTGCATCCAAAGCGTACAGATTGCAGGCAGCGTCCTGTGCTATTACAATTCCGTTTTCATAGGCGATTGTGTTCTTCACCGAGTTTGCCGTGCGGAATTTCCATAACAGTTTGCCGGAATTGAAATCGAATGCACAGACAAATGTGTTCAGTGGTATATTGTCATCGGTGGTAGCGATAAATACTTTCTGTCCGGCGATAATAGGGGAAGCCATGAAGATGTTGCTGCCTGTGTTGGCTGTCCATTGCAGTTGCAGGGGGAGCTTGATTTGAGAATTATTGATTCCTCCGGAGTGTGCGGCATTTTGAAGCAGGGTATTCCAGTCCTCGCCCGGGATTGTAGCCGGCTTGAAGTCTTTTTGATAAGTGAATCGGCTGGTGGCGGTTGCTTTCTTGCCGTCATTAAAGAATGAAGTTACTGTGAGTTGTAGCTTTCTTCCGTTTTCATTCGCAGGCATTTGAATGTCTCTGCTCCAGTTCCAGTCGGTGAGGGAGATAAGGTTGCCTTTGGCTATCTCCTGATTATTCTCTATATCGCTTAGGATGTAGGAGACGTGTGATGTTTTAGCCTGTGCATGATAGGTATTGACAGAAACAGGAAGCCGGTCTCCGGTAGCTGCGGAAATTTGATTGTTCATCGGGGAGACTATGGCAATCTGCGGCTTGATGAAGGTATACCGTAGTTGCGTTGTGATATTGTCATTGCCGTCTACTTTTATTTCTCTGAAAGAAGAAGGAGAATGATCGATACCGCCTTTATCCAATGTACCGGTACAGATTGTATAGATTCCATTTTGATTGCGGACATAGTTGTAGTGCATGTGTCCGTAGATTTGGGCTTTTGTATTGAAAGCACGTAGGTCAAGTGTATGCTCTTTATCGGCTTTGAATACGAATGTGTCACTTGCGGTAAACAGGTCATGGTTGAAGAGGATCAATGCCTGTTCTTTCTTCATCATGGCAAGGTCATTCTTCAGCCAGTTGTATACATCTTTTTGAGTATAATTAGTCGGGTGGTCTCCGTGGTCGATTGGGGTGACTACATAATGAACGTTACCCATATCAAATGAGTACCACGTCGGACCATAGAGAGATTCATAAAGCTCTTCGCCATAGCTACCTTTCACTAAGTCGTGATTGCCGATGCAGTAGTAAACGGGGCAATCCATTGTCTGTGCGTTCACTATTTGGTTATGCATTGTCAGCCCCGGTTCGTAACAGATGTCTCCGGTATGAATCAGGAAAGCGGGCTTTTCATTCTTTACATATTGCTGAAGGTCAGTTACCCAACGTCCCATTCCACCGGTCACTTCGGTATCGGTGATTTGAACGAAAGAATGTTCCCTGGCTTTTGTCCGTTCACTTTCAGTTAAGATAAAGTCGTAGCTTTTTCTATTCTCTTTGGTGGAAAGATAGAATTGCTCCGTTTCAAATCCGGCGGGAGTTGTAATGCTGATAAATCTTGTTTTATCGAATCCGGGTAAAGAGAACCGACCTTTCTTATCTGTTTTTACTACGTTCAAGCCGTCTGTTACCATAACTCCCGCCAGCGGTTTATCACCTTTATTAAATAGTCCTGATTGGTCGGTGTCGACATAGACTGTTCCTTTAAATTGAGCGCTTAGTGGCAGATATAGTAAAAATGATACTAGGATAACAGATAATCTTTTCATGGTCAGTCCTCCGGTTTTTAGTGTGTTAAGCTAATTATTTCTTTTTATTTCACTTGTTTCATTTCTTCATTGTAACGTGCTTCTTCTTTGCACAAAGGTTTGTACCAAGTCTTCCTTAGTATGAGTGTGGTGACTAAAAGCAAAGTGATAGAGCTCCAGAGCCCCAGTTGCTCACGGACAACGAGATACATCGGAATGATAGTAAGCGCACATTGCCAGATGATACCGATTGCTACGTTGAAAGCATCCCTTTTGAAGTTCTTGTTCGGCTGGATATGAGGATAACGCGCCAATGCTTTTTCTTCTACCGGTTTCCACCAGCCCCATGGGCGGACACGGGTGTAGAAGTTGATCAGTGTCTCTTCGTCAGTCGGAGGTGCGCTATACGTTCCGGCGATACATCCTATCAGGGAAACCCCGAACAGAACGGGGAAGAAATACAATACCCATGCGTCGGGAACAGTGAATTTCATGACGATTGCCGCTATTACTCCGGCAGTCATTCCCCAGAAATAGCCTTCACCGTTGAAACGCCACCAATGCCATTTGAGTACGTTGGCTGCGATGTATCCACCAAAGAGTGCGCCTACAATCCATTGGAAGATTTCATTAATATCTTTCAGAAAGAATCCGATAACGGTGCTGACCACTACCACTGCAACAGAAATCACATAACTGCTGCGTATCTGCGTTTTTACACTCGCTTTCGGATTGATGTATTTCAGATAAATGTCATTCACGATATATGCAGGAGCCGCATTCACCGTTGAAGCGAAAGTAGACATGAACGCTGCCAGTAGTCCCGCCAATAACAGACCGGCTAATCCGGAAGGTACATAACGGGTAATCAAGTGAGGAAGAATCGTCTCAAAGTCCGTTCGTGTAACTTCCATTTGTGTCATTCCGCCGTCTTCCTTGAAGAAGTAAATAGCCAGCAATGCGAATCCCATAATCATCAGGTAGCGGGGGATTAATAACACCACAGATACAGAACCACTCATCATTGCCGCTTCTTTCGGAGACTTGCAGGACAGAATCTTCTGCATATCATAGTTAGGAGCGGGACCTGCCATGCTCATAAAGATTCCTTTCAGCAACGCCATCATAACAAATATGCTTATCAGACTGTAAGGCTCGTTGGCCATTCGCTCGGTAAGGAGATTCATCCGGCTGCTCCAGTCGATATCAAGTGTCCAGCCGAAGAAGGGCGAATCCCAGCCGGCAGGAACAAATGAGTGAATCATGTCCGGTGCCACCATCTGCATACCAATGACGACAATAACGATGCCTGCCACGGTCATTATCAGAAACTGAACGACATCTGTCCATACGATACTCAGCATTCCGCCGAGCATCACATAGAATGTGGCGATGGTAGTAAAGAAAATACCATATACATGAGGAACATATTCTGCAGGAACATTGAAAGGAATAAATGGAGATACTACTTCCCAAGGGATGAATATCTCCATAAATTTACCAATACCTATGAACCCATAACTTAAAAAACCGAGTACGCTAAGTAATGCGAATACGATAACAATCGTATGTGAAAGAGTAGAACCTTTCCCTTTTCCGAAACGGGTTTTAATCCATTCGGCACCGGTGAGAACGTTCGAACGGCGCAGCCACACGGATAAGTAAACCATTAGGAATATCTGGTTGAACACCGGCCATAACCAGGGAATCCAAAGACTTTTGAAACCATAAGCGAATGCCCAGTATACCATAAGCATTGTGCCCGTAATATCGAACATTCCGGAGGCGTTGGATAATCCCAACATATAGAAAGGCAATGATTTTCCACCTAAGAAGTAGGAGTCCATATTCTGGGCTGCCCGTTTTTTAAGAATGAGACCGATGACAATCATAGCGATAAGATAGGCGCATATGATAAGAAGGTCGGTAGTGTGTAATTTCATATTATTATTTTGAATCGATTTATATATTGTATCTTCTTTGCTGCAAAGGTAGGGGGAAAG
>NZ_MNQN01000034.1:0-14433 GCF_001915455.1 Bacteroides sp. 43_46
GTTCTGCGCGTTCATACCCTTTGCCTTTCAGGGTATTAATATGTACTACTATCGGATGCTGAATATCTTTCACTTTAGAGAAAGCCTCAACCAATGCTTCCACATTATTGCCGTCGTTCACGTACATATAATCCAATCCCATAGCCTTGAAGAAATTACATTCGCACTGACCGTTGCTGTCACGCAAATCTTTCAGGTTCTTGTAAAGACCACCGTGATTCTCGGCAATAGACATTTGATTGTCGTTGACAATAATAATCATGTTTGTACCAAGCTCCGCCACATAGTCCAATCCTTCGAATGCTTCGCCGCCACTTAAAGATCCGTCGCCTATCACGGCTATGATATTCTCATTACCGCCGGTCAGGTCGCGTCCTTTCGCCAATCCGCTAGCCAGGCTGACGGAAGTGGAAGTGTGACCGATAACAAAAAAATCATGCTTACTTTCATGTGGCTCGGAATAACCGGATACGTTGTCATACTCTGCCGGATAGAGGAAAGCATCTTTCCGTCCGGTCAGCATCTTATGCACATAACTCTGATGCGATACATCAAAAACAATCTTATCTTCCGGTGAATTGAATACATAATGTAAAGCGATAGTCGCTTCCACCATTCCAAAATTAGGTCCGAAATGCCCGCCGTGTTCACTCAACTTTTGCAGGAGTGATGCACGGATTTCATTACTTAAATCGTTGAGTTCTTGAAACGATAACTTCTTTACGTCTGCAGGAGAGTAAATATTTTCTAAATACATATCAATTTGTTTTTTTACGTTTATACCTATTATCTTTATCACACTGCAAAGATACTGCTGATTTTAGATTCGGTTTGTATATAGATTACGGATTATTTTACCTATATTACCGACCTTGGAAAATGTGACTGATGATAAACCTAAAAATAGTAGATAATATATATTGGTTTTTAGTTTCGACTTTTCTTATTTTGTTTAATGATTTTTTAGTTACTTCTCCTAATAAACTTGGCGTTCGCAAAAGCAGGAAGTTTGACTTTGGCTTCTCTGGTTTTGATACTTACTTCATTCCTTAAATAGGTTAGAATAGATATTATAGCAGATTGATAAAAAACAGAATCTGTAATTCGGGTAATAATGTCAGTAATTCATCTACATACAGTCTCTTTATTTCACCCTATTTTTGCAACGTAGAAATAGATAATCAATTATTTAATTATTAAAACGCAAGAGATATGAAACGGATTTTATTATTAACAGCTGTATTTATTATGATGCTCGGAACTAATTTTTCTTCTGCACAGACAGATGCAGATAACTTTTATAAAAGTGATTTGGTAAGTGTGAAGAAAGTTTCTTTTTCCAACCAGTATAAAATGAAGGTAGCCGGAAATCTGTTTCTGCCTAAGAACATGAAAGAAGGAGACAGATACCCTGCAATCATTGTCGGACACCCTATGGGAGCAGTCAAGGAACAGAGTGCGAACCTTTACGCAACTAAAATGGCGGAGCGGGGTTTTGTCACACTCTCCATAGACCTTTCTTTTTGGGGTGGGAGCGAAGGTGAGCCGCGTAATGCCGTTCTGCCGGAAGTTTATGCGGAAGACTTTAGCGCTGCGGTAGATTTTCTCGGTACACGTCCGTTTGTCGACCGGAATCTAATTGGTGTAATCGGTATTTGCGGCAGTGGAAGTTTCGCTATCAGTGCGGCAAAAATAGATCCTCGTCTCAAAGCCATTGCAACAATCAGCATGTATAATATGGGTACTGCCAGCCGTAGCGGATTGAAACATGCATTGACTCTGGAGCAGAGAAAACAAATTATGGCGGAAGCGGCAGAGCAGCGTTATGTTGAATTCCTGGGTGGAGAAACAAAATACACAGGTGGCACAGTGCACGAACTGACAGAAAAATCCGGCCCGATAGAACGTGAATTTTATGAATTCTACCGTACACAAAGAGGAGAATTCACACCAGAAGGAGCAACTCCTTTGACAACAACTCATCCAACCCTTTCAAGTAACGTGAAATTTATGAATTTCTATCCTTTCGCAGATATTGAAACGATTTCGCCCCGTCCCATGCTTTTCATTACCGGAGAAAATGCCCATTCGCGTGAATTCAGCGAGGATGCCTATCGACTGGCTGCCGAGCCTAAAGAACTGTATATAGTGCCCGGTGCAGGACACGTAGACCTTTACGACCGTGTAAGCCTTATACCATTCAATAAATTGGAATCTTTCTTCAAGGAATATCTGAAGAAATAAATATGAATCATTATGAAGCACTATATAATAACAATCTTCGCTATGTTGGCATTATCGGTCGGTTCCGCATCATGCAGCGAGGATGAGCCATTGCAGGGAACAGGTCAGCAGACAACCCCGAATAACGGAAATAACAACTCAGGTAATAATAACAATAATAATGAAAACGTCCCAGTGAGCAACAATCTTAAAATAACAATCGGCTCGGCTTCGTTCAATGCTACCCTGGAAAGTAATGAGACAGCAAAAGAATTCAAGAAATTACTGCCTTTGACCGTAAATATGTCCGAACTGAATGGCAATGAAAAGCTATTTTATCTACAAAATAGCTTGCCGACAGCCTCTTTCAGTCCGAGAACCATTCAAACGGGAGATTTAATGCTTTACGGTTCTACTTGCGTGGTGCTTTTTTATGAGAGCTTCTCGACTTCATATACCTATACCCGCTTGGGACGTATAACGAATCCTTCGGGACTGGCTTCCGCCGTCGGTGCAGGAAGTGTAAATGTAACTTTTGAAATAACAGACTAAAAAAATAAACTAATGGAACAAATAAGAAATCAAGAATACGGAGGCGAACGTCCTCTGTTCGCAACCCACGACCTTCAACTGGAAGATGTGACGATTCACGCTGGTGAATCCGCACTGAAAGAATGTAGTAACATCATAGCAATCAACTGTCGCTTTGAAGGAAAATATCCCTTTTGGCATACCAATGGATTTATAGTGAAGAACTGTCTCTTTACAGAAGGCGCCCGTGCTGCGCTGTGGTATTCCCAAAGTCTGCAAATGGCAGATACCTTGGTAGAAGCCCCGAAGATGTTTCGCGAAATGGACGGGATAAAACTCGAAAATGTACAGTTGCCCAACGCTTTGGAAACATTTTGGTATTGCCGTAATATAGACCTGAAGAACGTGCAGATAGACAAAGCGGATTATCTTTTCATACATAGCGAGAATATCAATATCCAAAACTACGCCCAAAACGGAAACTATTCATTCCAGTACTGTAAGAACGTGGAAATCCGTAATGCGGTTATCAACTCCAAAGATGCATTCTGGAATACGGAGAATGTAACTGTCTATGACTCCGAACTGAACGGAGAATACCTGGGCTGGCATTCTAAAAACTTACGCTTGGTAAATTGCAGGATTTCGGGCACGCAGCCACTTTGCTATGCGCATGACCTGGTCATGGAAAATTGTACAATGGCAGAGGACGCCGACCTCGCTTTCGAACACAGTAGTGTGAAAGCAACGATTAAAAGCCCGGTTCACAGCGTGAAGAATCCCCGCACGGGGAGCATTGTTGCCGAAAGTTTCGGAACAATCATCCTGGACGAGAATCTCAAAGCACCAGGGAATTGTGAATTGAAACTTTGGGACGAACTGACTTGTTTTGATTGAAATATGAAGTACAACTTCGATGAAATAATTCCACGCCGAGGTACGAATTCCTATAAATGGGATTCTGCCAGAGATGCAGATGTATTGCCGATGTGGGTAGCCGATATGGATTTCCGTACGGCTCCCCCTGTTGTGGAAGCATTGAGGAAACGGGTGGAGCATGGTATCTTGGGATATGTCCGTGTACCGGATGCATACTACGCGGCGGTGACAAACTGGTTTGCAAGGCGGCATGACTGGCAGATAGAAAAAGAATGGATTATTTATACCACGGGAGTAGTACCGGCATTGTCTGCTGTCATTAAGGCACTGACAGCCCCCGGAGATAAAGTAATGGTACAGACACCCGTATATAACTGCTTTTTCTCCTCTATCCGCAATAACGGATGCGGGATGATTGCCAATCCGCTGATTTATAGAAATGGAACCTATCAGATAGATTTTGCGGATTTGGAACAAAAAGCTGCCGACCCAAGCGTAAAGGTTCTATTGTTATGCAACCCGCACAATCCTGCCGGAAGGGTATGGACAAAGCAGGAACTTACCCGCATCGGTGACATCTGTATCCGAAATAATGTGTGGGTAGTAGCAGACGAAATCCACTGCGAACTTGTCTTCCCGGGACACACCTATATCCCTTTTGCTTCTATCTCACAAGAATTTCTGATGCACTCCGTCACTTGCACCTCGCCCAGCAAGGCCTTTAACCTGGCAGGGCTTCAAATAGCCAATATCATTTCTGCCGATACGGATATACGAACGAAAATAGACAAAGCAATCAATATCAATGAGGTTTGTGATGTGAATCCGTTCGGAGTGGAAGCGTTAATGGCCGCCTATAACGACGGTGAGGAATGGTTGGAAGAACTGAAACAATACCTGTTCGCCAATTACAATTATTTGAGGGCATACTTCGCTGAATATCTTTCTGAATTTCCAGTGTCGATGTTGGAAGGCACTTATCTGGTTTGGGCAGACTGTTCGGTACTGAATCAGTCATCGGATGAGACAGTGAAAACCTTGTTGGAGAAAGAAAAACTTTGGGTGAACGAGGGCAGCTTGTACGGAGAGGCCGGTGAAGGATTTATCCGTATTAATATCGCCTGTCCGCGACAGCAGTTGATAGAAGGATTAAACAGATTGAGGCGGGCTTTGAAATAATAAAATAATTGTCAATTTATTGAGAGTTCCTCCTTCTCACTCCCTGTAAATACGAATAAAAAGAAGTAATATGGAAAGTCAGAATCGCTCGAACAGGTAAGACGGGAAATCTGTAATAATGGTACTAACTTCTGTAATTTGTATCAGTCTTGTAAGGCTATAACTTCGTATTTTTGTGTTATTAATTTTAAAACAATTAGACTATGAACATGAAGAAATTAATTGTTACTTTAGTAGTTGCATTAATAACGTTTTTCGGATATAATTCATTAAATGCACAGAATATGAAAAAAGAAGAAGTACCTCAAAACATCAGCGCATTTCCGATAGGAGAGGAGAATGTAGGATTCAAACAATATTTTACGGGGGAATCCTGGCTGGCGCGACTGACTAGTAACAAAGACTTGAATGTCCCCATGTCCAACGTTACTTTTGAACCCGGTTGCCGCAATAACTGGCACAGCCATACGGGTGGACAAATCCTGATTGCTGTCGGTGGTGTAGGATATTATCAGGAACGTGGTAAGGCGTCACGCCGCTTGCTTCCCGGTGATGTGGTTGAAATCGCTCCGAACATAGAACATTGGCACGGTGCCGCCCCCGATAGCTGGTTCTCGCATCTGGCTATCGAATGTAATCCGCAAACCAACAAGAATATGTGGCTGGAACGTGTGAGCGACCAACAATATGCCGAAGCTACAAAAGACAACGTGGCAACCGGACTAAAAGCTACCGACCCCGAATTGGACGGAATATTTAGTAATTTTACAAAAGAAGTGCAGGAATATGGTGACTTGGATACTAAAACCCGCCTTATGGTAACCTTGGCATCCAATATAGCTTCGCAGGCACAGGCTGAATACCGTATCACACTTGAAAACGCTCTTAATGAAGGCATTACCCCGATAGAAGTGAAGGAAATCCTTTATCAGGCAGTAGCTTATGCAGGCATGGCTAAGGTGAGAGATTTTATCGGTCTTACTAATGGTATATTGCTCGCCCGTGGCGTACGCCTTCCTTTAGAGGGACAATCGGTTGTGTCATCCGAAACCCGTTTCGACAAAGGGCTGGAGTTGCAGAAATCCATTTTCGGTGAACGGATAGAACAGATGCATAAAAGCGCTCCCGAGAATCAGAAGCATATCCAGCGTTATCTCTCCGCCAATTGCTTCGGAGACTATCAGACACGTAGCGGACTGAATGTGAAGACACGTGAATTGGTTACGTTCTCTATTCTTGTTTCCTTAGGCGGTTGTGAGTCACAAGTAAAAGGACACATACAGGGAAATGTCAACGTAGGGAATAATAAAGATACGTTGCTGGCTGTCGTCACACAACTATTGCCCTACATCGGCTATCCGCGTACACTCAATGCCATAGCCTGTCTGAATGAAGTGATTCCGGAAAAGTAAAAAAAGAGCATTCCTGATGACAGGCGATTAAAACTTATCCGGGACTTGACAAACGCTTTTTTATTTCGTATATTTGTAGTCAGGAAAAGAATGAAATCAATGAATTATGGATGAAAGAATAACTGAAATATGAGTATAGAATGGATAGAAAATAGTATAATATTACAACGAACTTAGCTCATTCCCTTAGCTTATACTAAAGGATAGAACGGCAGATATACCCCAAAGGTTGCAAACTTTACAGAGTTTGCAGCCTTTTTTTGTTGCATATTATTGATGCTAAATTCGCAAATCCGGATTTTAAAGTTTATAATAAACGGAGGGGACGTTTATAATAAACGGTCGCAGTATTTATTAATAACTCAATCAACGTTCAAGTAGTAAGTTGTTGCCTTTTTTGTATTACCTTTTTCTTAAGGGTGGGAACTTTATCATTTGTGGTGATAATAATTGACATTATAGTCAGACGATTAAATCTTACAAATAGACTTTGAATGCATATTTCCCACTTTTTGGCAGGAGTCCCCAAATATTAAATAGTTGTTAATTGGAGTCTCATTCTGTGAACTAATCTTTTATATGATATGTTGTTTACTGTGAATAACGAATTTGATTATAAACTAAAGAATTAGACATGGAACACATAAAACATTTCTAATGATTTAGCAAGCAAAACATCACAGTTTAAAAACATTTGATTATGAAAAAATCTATTATTTTATTAGCTTTTGTATTGGGTGCATTTACAGCAAACGCCCAATCAGTAGTAGAAGGTACAAAGTTCACAGACAACTGGTCTGTTGAAGTAAATGCGGGAGCAATCACTCCTCTTACTCATAGCGCTTTCTTTAAGAGTATGCGTCCCGGTTTTGGAGTAGGGTTCTCAAAACAATTGACTCCTATCTTTGGTTTGGGATTCCAGGGAATGGGATATATCAACACCACTCCGAGTAAAACGGCCTTCGATGCTTCGGATGTCAGTTTATTGGGTAAAGTCAATTTGATGAACCTGTTTGCAAGTTATCAAGGCGAGCCTCGTTTGTTTGAAGTAGAAGCAGTAGCCGGAATGGGCTGGTTGCATTATTATGTAAATGGTGACGGAGATCAGAACTCATGGTCTACCCGTTTCGGATTGAACTTCAATTTCAATCTTGGTGAAACGAAAGCATGGACATTGGGAATCAAACCTGCTATCGTATATGATATGCAAGGTAGCTTTCCCGAAACAAAGAGCCGTTTCAATGCGAATAATGCAGCGTTTGAACTGACTGCAGGATTGACTTATCACTTCAAGACAAGTACCGGAAACCATTATTTCACCAAAGTAAAAGTCTACAACCAGGCGGAAATCGACGGGCTGAACTCTTCAATCAATGCTCTTCGTTCTGAAGTGAACAATAAGGACGGTGAGTTGAACACTGCCAACCGGCAAATCAACGGCTTGCAGAAAGACTTGGAAGAATGTCGTACAAAGGTAGTTCCTGTTGAAACAGTAGTCAAAACCGCTCGCGTTCCGGAATCTATCATTACTTTCAGACAAGGTCGTTCATCAGTAGACGCGTCACAGTTGCCGAATGTGGAACGTGTAGCTTCCTACATGAAGAAATATCCTGATTCAAAAGTGATTATCAAAGGATACGCTTCTCCGGAAGGAAGTGTGGAAGTCAATGCTAGAATAGCTGCCGCACGTGCGGAAGCTGTCAAGACTATCCTGGTCAATAAATACAAGATTAACGCTTCCCGTATCACTGCCGAAGGTCAGGGCGTAGGTGACATGTTTACCGAACCGGATTGGAACCGCGTAAGTATATGTACTATTGAAGATTAATACAGAAGTATAGAAACTGAATAGTAAGGGCTGCTCCGGAAAACGGGGGCAGCCCTTCTTGTTTGTATTTTCTAGTTTTGAAAGTTTAGTGTACGATTGCTTTGTACGTGGCGAAAAATAATTATTTTTGCAGACGTCGTTCATGCGTTCTTGCGCTTTGAATGGGCAAATATCAACCATTAAAAAAAGTATTATGAAAAGAGTATTCGTATTTCAAGACTTTAAGTCACAGAAATTCTGGAGTATAGATGTAGTTGGAACAGACGTAACCGTTAACTATGGCAAATTGGGAACAGACGGTCAGACACAAGTCAAAAACTACTCGACTGCTGAAGAAGCCGAAAAAGCTGCCAATAAACTTATTGCGGAGAAAACAAAGAAAGGCTATGTGGAAACAGCAGAGGAAACGGCACGCGAGATGAAAGTGGAAGCCAAGAAATACACTTTGAGTTATGATGAATACGAAAACGATGTCCGGCTATTGGATAAGATTCTGAAAGACAAGCATCTGCCCGAATATAAACAAATCACTATCGGTTGTTGGGACTATGAAGGTGAAGATTGCTCCGATTTACTGAAAGGAATACTCGAAAATAAAGATAAATTTGCACACATTGAAGGCTTGTTTTGGGGAGATATCGATCAGGAAGAACAGGAGATCTCCTGGATTGAACAGGCAGACCTCAGCCCGTTGCTCGACGCTATGCCCAAATTGAAAGACTTGAAAATAAAAGGTACGAATTGCCTGCGCCTGGGACAAACCTCACGTCCGGAATTGCGTTCACTGGAGATTATCAGTGGCGGTCTTCCTACGGAAGTCGTAGAGGATATTCTGGCGTCCGATTTTCCGAATCTGGAAAAACTGGTTCTGTATGTCGGCGTGGAAGACTACGGCTTTGAAGCTGATATTGAAATATTCCGTCCGCTTTTCTCTAAGACGCGTTTCCCGAAATTGACTTATCTTGGCATCGTGAACTCGGAAGAACAGGATGAGATTGTAAAAATGTTCCTGGAGTCGGATATCCTTCCTCAATTGGAGACAATGGATATTTCGGCAGGTGTCCTCAAAGATGAAGGTGCCCAACTCTTGCTGGACAATATGGACAAGATTGCCCATTTGAAGTTTATTAATATGCGCTACAATTATTTGAGCAAGGGCATGAAGAAGAAGTTGCAGGAACTTCCGATGAAGATTGATATTGCAGAATCGGAAGAAGCTGATGAGGACGACGGTGAAATGTGGTATTACCCGATGATTACGGAGTAGGGGAAATGCAGATAATCGTTGTCAGCAACTCTCCGTCCAAACGCATCGAATACTTTGTCGAAGCCGGCAGGAGCTTGCAGACGGGAGTCCGCTTTATGACTTACGAAGAATTGTTCAATTGCCTGCCATCATTGCGGCAGGCAGTTGTCAAACTGGAACCGTGGGTAAGCTGCGAAACGGATTTTCTGAAATATACCCTGTTTAATGACGAATACAAAACGATATTACAGCGGTTGGACGAGACGGCACTGCCTGACGATGTGCATTTCTTGAATCCGCCTCATGCATTATTGCAGGCTCTTGATAAAAAGGAAGCCAAACGGATTTTATCAGCCAATGATCTGAATGTAACTCCGATGTTGGATACTCCACATTCTTTCGATGAACTGGCGCAAGCTCTTTCCGGTTGTAGCAGGGGGTGTTTTCTGAAACCACGTTATGGTTCGGGAGCAGGTGGCATTATGGCAATCCGCTATCAGCCGCGTCAGAAGAAATGGGTGGTTTATACTACCTTGCAGAAAGTGGACAGAGTCATTCATAATACAAAACGTATTCATCGTCTGACTAAGGAGCAAGATATTCTTCCATTGGCGGAAGCGGTCATGCATACCGGGGCTATTTTGGAAGAATGGATACCTAAGGAGCAGTTGCAGGGAGAGAATTATGACCTTCGGGTAGTATCTGGAGAGGAAGAGATTGACTATGTGGTAGTCAGATGTAGCAAGGGGGGTATAACCAATCTGCACCTGAACAACAACGCACGCCTGTGGAGCGAACTTCCCTTGTCAGAAGATGTCCGTCAACGGATTTACCTCTTATGCAGGAAAGCCGTCCGCACACTGGGTTTGCGATATGGCGGAGTAGATGTACTGATAGAAAGAGGAACGGATACTCCTTATATTATTGAGGTCAACGGACAAGGCGACCACATTTACCAGGATATGTACGCTCACAATTCTATTTATACCCGACAGATAAGAACAATAAAAAAGAAATATGACCATGCAGATAGATGAACTGCCCGCTGGAGAACAAAACCAGTGTCCTGATATGGATATGAACCGGGTGGTAGGGACACATGATATACTTATGCTTTGCTTCGATACGTTGCGCTACGATGTGAGTAAAGCGGAAGAAGCTGCCGGAGGGACACCGGTTCTGAACAGTCACGGTGGTTTGTGGGAGAAAAGGCATGCGCCGGGAAATTTTACTTATCCCTCTCATTTTGCTATTTTTGCAGGCTTTCTTCCTTCGCCGGCAGAGCCTCATTCCTTGCGTAGCCGTAAATGGCTGTTTTTCCCTGTGCAGGCAGGGACGGGGCGTATCCCGCCCAAAGGCAGTTATCCGTTTACGGAAGCTACTTTCGTGCAGAGCCTTGCCAATAAGGGATATGAGACAATCTGCATAGGTGGCGTGAATTTCTTCAGCAAACGCAATGAACAGGGACGTGTGTTTCCCGGTTATTTTACGAAAAGTTACTGGCTGCCGATCTTTGGCTGTACGGCTCCTGACAGTACGGAGAAGCAGATTGATTTTGCCTTGAAGAAACTGGAGAATTACTCTGCGGACAAACGTATATTCATGTATATCAACTTTTCCGCTATCCATTACCCGAACTGTCACTATGTGAAAGGTAAAACGAAAGACGATAAGGAATCGCACGCGGCGGCATTGAGATATATCGACAGTCAGTTGCCCCGTTTGTTTGAAGTTTTTCAGAAGCGTGCCGACACACTGGTGATTGCCCTTTCCGACCACGGCACCTGCTATGGTGAAGACGGCTACGAATATCACTGCATATCCCACGAAACAGTCTACACGGTTCCTTACAAACACTTTATCCTGACGAAACAATGAATCAACCTCTATCCCGATATGTAGACTATATGTATAGTTATCCGCATAAAACGGCGTACCGTCCTTTTCCTGCTCCGGTTTCGTTGCTCCCATATTTGGAGCAACTGCAAGGCAGAAAGGCGTCACTCTACTTTCATATCCCTTTTTGTAGCCATAAATGCGGATACTGCAACTTATTCTCTTTGCAAACGAACCGTACAGAATATATCGCCACTTATCTGGACACCCTTCACAGACAGGCGCAACAACTCTCACCGCTCACTGCCGGACTGACGTTTGATAGCTTTGCCATCGGCGGCGGTACTCCGTTGCTACTGACTGTTCCGCAACTGGAACAACTAATGGCTACCGCCGCTTTGTTCGGCGTGCATCCGTCTCATGCCTTTACTTCCGTAGAGACTTCACCGGAATATGCAGACCGTCCGCGTCTCAATGTCTTGAAACAGGCGGGAGTGGCCCGCGTAAGTATCGGCATACAGAGCTTTCAGGATGAAGAACTGAAAGCTATCAAGAGGCATCCCCGGCAAAACACTATTTATCAAGCGTTGGAAGGTATTCGTCAAATGGATTTTCCCTATTTCAATATCGACTTGATTTATGGCATTAAGGGACAGACAGTAGAAAGTTTCCTCTATTCACTGGAAGAAGCGCTCCGGTTCCAGCCGAACGAACTGTTTATTTATCCGCTATATGTACGTCAGGGTACAGGTATTACCGAACGGGAACCAGATGATGTCTGTTTTCGAATGTATCGTGCTGCTTGCAAGTTATTGCAAGCAAAAGGCTTTCTGCAAACATCCATGCGGCGTTTCATTCATCATCCGTCCACTGACGCGGAAGTCTCATGTGGCGATGAAGTAATGCTTTCGTGTGGGGCGGGTGGACGCAGCTATTTGGGTGATTTACACTATGCCACCCGGTATACAGTCTGTCAGCAATGCATTGCCCGCGAGATAGACGAATATATGGCAACCACTGATTTCACCGTAGCCCGTAACGGATTTATCCTTTCTGCAAAGGAACAACAACAACGTTTTATCATCAAGAATCTGATGTACTATATGGGGATTGACAAGGCTGAATATACTCGGCGTTTTGGAGAGCCGCTTGATAGGACTCCGTTGTTCCGCCAATTGGCGGAACAGTACTGGATAGAGGAAACTCCTGAACGTATCCGGCTGACTCCCGAAGGACTTAGTTATTCCGATTATATCGGTCAGCTATTTATCACTCCGGGAATCAGGCAATTAATGGAGACTTATTCCTATTGAATGAAAATTGAGTGAAGTTTGAATGATATTTGAATGAAATGACAAACGAGGGTTCTTTACTTTCCGTCCGACGTATATACTATCGGAGCAAATTGAATGGTTGTAATTACACTTGTTCTTATTGTCCTTTTGGCAAGAAGTCTCATCCTGCATCTAAAATGCGGGACAAGCAGGCATGGAGTCGTTTTATTACCGCTATTGAGCAATGGGAAGGAGAGACTTTGCAACTATTTGTCATTCCCTATGGTGAAGCACTCATACATCGCTATTATAGGGAAGGAATCATACAGCTTGCGTCATTGCCGCAAGTTACCGGAATTTCCTGTCAGACTAATCTTTCTTTTCCTGCCGATGAATGGCTGAACGAACTCCGGACTGCTCCGGCATTGATAAATAAGATAAAAGTTTGGGCTAGCTTTCATCCGGAAATGACTTCAGTAGAGAAATTTGTCCGGCAACTTCATACGCTCCATAATGCAGGAATACAGGTTTGTGCCGGAGCTGTCGGTAACCCGTTGGCAAAAAATATACTTGCTGATTTGCGAAATACTCTTTCACCGGATATTTATCTGTTTATTAATGCCATGCAGGGGTTAAAGGCTCCATTGAGCAACGAAGATATTCGTTTTTTTACTCAACTGGATAATCTTTTCGAGTATGATTTGCGAAACGCTCCGGCTCAATGGGAGAATTGCTCAGGCGGAAGAAGTGCTTGCTTCATTGACTGGAAAGGGGATATCTTTGCCTGTCCTAGAAGTAAGGTGAAGATAGGCAATCTTTATCGGAATCAAAAGCTAGACACTTCGCTTTCTTGTCAGCGGAAAGTTTGTGATTGTTACATTGCTTTCAGTAATCTGACTAATCATCCTTTGCATTCTATAATGGGCAAAGGTACATTTTGGCGGATACCGGAGAAGCCCTTGATTACTGCCGTTTTTTTCGATGTGGACGGAACATTGACCGATGCACAAGGAAAAGTTCCGGAAAACTATGCCAATGTCTTACACTATATGGCGCAATCTGTCCCATTATATCTGGCTACTTCTTTATCAGTGGAACAGGCGCGGAGAAAATTAGGTAAGACTCTTTTCAGTTTGTTCAAAGGTGGGGCATTTGCAGACGGTGGATTATTGTTGTATGACGGGCGGAACCGATGTTTATCGGTTGAATTACTACCGGATGTAAACGGGGAATCCGCAAAGATAACGGCGCATAGCTATGAAGGCCAAGTCTATAAGTATAGCATGCTGGTTTATGAGAAAGAACAGAGGGAGAACATTCTTTCCCGATTGAAAGCAAAACCTTATCAGGTATTTTATAAGCCACCCCTTATCACAGTTGTACATAAGGAAGCCGGCAAAAAGAAAGGAGTACTCCATATATGTAAAGTTTTAGCTTTCCCTCTGGAGCAAGTATTGATTGTCGGCAACTCGCAGAAGGATTGGGAAATGATGTCGGCAGTACCCCATTCTTGTGCAGTGATGAACTCCGAACCGTTTTTGACAGAACATGCCCGCTACACGTTGAATCCCGACCGCCTGCCTGCTTTCTTCCGTTTCCGCGAATAGAAAAGCAGATAAAGTTATTGTATATCAATTTAAAGTGATTATTTTCGCAGCCTACGTTATCTAAAAACGCATCAAGTTATGAAAGTACAAAACAACATATGTGAGGGAAGTCTCATCACCAATTACCTTCCGGCGGATTACTGTGATTCTTTTTCAAAAACAATAGTGAGTGATAAAATGGTTACTCCCGAAGTATTGACGATTCTACTTCTTCTTTATTCGTCCTTTCCATAAAACGATCATGCGTTCCATTCTGAACAGAGTTGCCAAACAAATGAAATAAAGAATCTATGGATATGGACATCTATGACATTATTGACAATAAACAAACAGGCATATTAAAGATGAAAATAAAATCCAAATAAATACAACTAAATATGCTTTATATCAGTTCTTTATAGGGTAGTTATTTCTTTCA
>NZ_MNQN01000096.1:0-86736 GCF_001915455.1 Bacteroides sp. 43_46
TTTCCGGGAAATAGCTATGGACTTTGGGTTTAGCTCTCCTGCACATCTGACTTGTTATTGTAAGAAGTTATTTGGTGCAACTCCAACTGAACTGAGAAATAATTATAATAAGGGAAATGAAACTTAGACTGTAATGTGTTCATAGCTCTTGTCTTTTAGGGATCTTATTAGAAAGATCTCCGTGTGTATAAAGATAGGAAATACTTCTCGTAATTTCTTGGTATAAGACTTCCTTTGTTTTTTTTAACTCTCGGTTTAACTGAACCATGTAATCCAGCACAATTCAGGCATAAAAAAAGAGAGTTACTTTCGTGTAACTCTCTGATTTCTAAGTGATCCGCCTGGGGCTCGAACCCAGGACCCCAACATTAAAAGTGTTGTGCTCTACCTGCTGAGCTAGCGAATCAATCCTTATTTGCAAATCAGTTATTTCCTGATTGCGGGTGCAAAGGTAGTGACTTTTATTTAATTTGCAAGCGTTTCGTGGAAAAAAGTTCCAATTATTTTTCCTTTTTACTGCTTGTTTCTTGATTATCAGTTGTTTCTACTTCATCATATTTTATCTTTTCTTTGTTGATAATAAAGCGTTGGTAGTAAGAGAGCATTAAAGTTGTTAACGGTAAAGCAATAATCATTCCCAACATTCCCATTAATGAGCCCCAGATAGAAAGTGATAAAAGGATAATGGCAGGATTTAGGCCGGTAATCTTTCCCATAATTTTGGGGACGAGAAAAGTATCCTGTATAATTTGTACGATAGCAAAGACAGCTAATGCGCACGCAATGATAATCCAGAAATTCTGTCCCGTATCCGCTGCTTTGAGGATAGCTAGCAATACAGTGGGAAGGAAACCTATGATTTGCAGATAAGGAACCATGTTGAGAGCACCGATGAAAAGTCCCAGAGCGATAGCCATTGGAAAATCAATAATGAGGAAACCTATGCTGAACAGGATACCTACGCAAAATGCCACCAAAGCTTGACCACGAAAATATCTGTTCATACCGTCCTGCACGTCATGAACCAGATTGGAGGCAAATGTACGGTACTTGTTCGGAAGCAGGTGCAACCACCCTTCGGCTATTGCTTCATAATCCAGCAATATAAAAATAACATATAATAAGATAATAAAGGACGCAAGAATGCTAAATAGAATATTGAGAGATTCTGCAAGCAAAGCCCACATCCTGGGCACGGTATCCTTGATAGCTGCAAGAATATTCTCCTCGCTTAATATACGGTTGAGCGCTTGAAGGTCGATATTCTCATGGATAAACTCGGAAAGATTTTGAGGGACGTTGTTGCCGGCACCGTTGGTGAGGTAAGTCACGAGCAAGTCATTCATTCTGCTGATTTCCGAAATCATTGGCGGTACTAACAGATAAAATAAGGATACTCCGACAACTGTAATCAGGAATAATGCACAGAGGATAGAGACGATACGACTTTTCAACTTCAGCTTGTATTGGAAGAATTTGACCAGCGGATAAACCATGTAAGCGATCAGCCACGCAATAAAGAAGGGCAATAACACTCCGCTCAGTCGTTCCACCAGCATTAATATTCCTACCACCAATACACATCCGATGGCACCACGTATAAAACTGTCGAATGTTATTTTTTTCCTTTCCATATATGTAATTGTTAGTTTATATTTTTTGTCCGTCCTCTTCGAGCGCACGGAGATAACACTCCCTGCAGAGAGGCTCATATTCTGCTGTTTCTCCCAAAAGAACCTGTTTGTCATTCTTCACCGTGCGATGCGAGAAAGAAGCCAACTGTCCGCATTTCACACAGATAGCGTGCACTTTTGATACTTCGTCTGCAATGGCGCATAACTGAGGCATTGGTCCGAAAGGGTTCCCTTTGAAGTCCATATCCAGTCCGGCGATGATGACACGTACACCATTATTGGCAAGCTGGTTGCAGATATCAATTAGTCCGCTGTCGAAAAACTGAGCTTCGTCAATACCCACTACATCTATTTCGGAAGTGAATAGCAGGATACTTGCCGATGAGTCGATAGGAGTAGAAGCGATAGAGTGACTATCGTGTGAAACCACATCTTCTTCCGAATAACGGGTGTCGATAGCTGGTTTGAATATCTCCACACGTTGGCGGGCAAACTTGGCTCTTTTCATTCTACGAATTAGTTCCTCCGTCTTTCCGGAAAACATGGAGCCGCAGATAATTTCGATTCTACCTCTTCTTTTAGTCTCTTGTATATGATCTTCTGAGAATAATACCATGATATGATTTCGTGCTTCCTTGATTAAATAAATGTGTGTACAAAGGTAGCATAACTTTTTTGAAATAAAATAGTGTTGGCATTGTAACTTTCTTGTCTCGCTTTTGTAAATCCGCTCCGATACTTTTGCAGCCGTAAATCAGGATTTATTTATTAATATAATTAAATGAAAACAATGTTTAAGGTAAAAGTTTGTTTGTTGATGCTGTTGTGCAGTGTGGCTGCTGCAATGGCAAATCCCCCTGTGCCTGTTGAAAAGGTGAAAGGTACGATTAAAACGCCGAACGGAGAACCCGTTATCGGAGCTACTATTATTGAGAAAGGAACAACTAATGGTACCATAACGGATGTCAATGGTAACTTCGTATTGAAGATTATGAACAAGATAGGCGAACTGGAGGCTGCTTGTGTCGGGTTCAAAAAGGTTGTGTTTAAACCGGAAAAAGAGATTGTCAGTCTGATAATGGAAGAGGATACCAAAGTGCTTGGGGAAGTCGTGGTTACTGCCCTGGGTATCACCCGCGAGGCTAAATCATTGGGATATTCGGTACAGAAGTTGGGAGGTGACGGAGTGGTGCAAGCGCACGAATCCAATTTTGTGAACGCGTTGAGCAACCGTATTGCAGGTGTGCAGATTACGAATTCTTCTGGTGGCATCGGAGCTTCTTCGAGTATTCAGATACGTGGTCAAAACTTCGTGGGCGGATACAACTATAACAACTCTCCTTTATTTGTGGTAGACGGTGTGCCTATTAGTAATAACAATGAGCAGTCTACTCGAAGTTTCACCGGACGCCAGGACTACAATAATCCTAATTTTACATCAGGTGAAGCTGAAGTAGACTACGGAAACGCTGCCGGAGAGATAAATCAGGAAGATATTGAGAGTGTTTCTATTCTGAAAGGTCCGAACGCTTCGGCTCTTTACGGTGCACGTGCCGCTAACGGAGTGATTCTGATTACCACCAAAAGCGGGAAAGGGCAAAAAGGACTTGGAGTGACATATAGCTCTACCGTTTCTTTTGAGACTGCCCTTCGGCTTCCGGAATTTCAGAACAGTTTCGGCCAGGGGCTGGAAGGAAAATACGCTTATGTTGACGGTGCCGGAGGTGGTGTGAACGATAAGGACGTAGCCAACTGGGGCCCCGCAATGAACGGGCAGCTTATTACTCAGTTTGACTCTCCGTTGGATGATAACGGAAACCGGATTGCAATCCCTTTTGTGTCCGGAGGTAATCAATTGGAAGATTTCCTTCAGACGGGACATAATATATCTAATACAATCACGCTGAGTAACTCGAACGATAAACTGAATTATCGCTTGACGTATACTAATAATCAGCAGAAGGGTATTGTCCCTAATACCGGGCTGGCGAAGAATACGATAGGTTTGTCTGCCGGATATCAGATCATTCCACAGTTGCGTGCCGATGTGACTATGAACTATGTACATACCAACAGCGACAACCGGGCAAGTACGGGAGCGAAGAACGCTGACAACATCATGGCTATTTTCTTGAAAATGCCGCGAAATGTCAGTCTGAATTCCTTGCAGCAGCAGTGGCGTGATGGAAAAGAAAATGTAGCCCAGAATACACCTATCGGTGATGAAACGTCTACAGGAATCAACAACCCTTATTTTGTGGTCTACAATAATCTCAACGGAAATACCCGCGATCGTGTCTACGGAAATCTTCGTTTGAAATATGATATTCTCAAGGGGCTGTCTTTACAAATCCGTTCGGGGCTTGATGTATATTCGGACAAGAGAACGATGCGTCATGCCGTAACTTCACAATCTTTCTTCAACGGTTATTATCAGGAAGATGACGTTTCTTTTATGGAAATAAACAATGACTTTCTGTTGAGTTACCGTCTGCCGGATGAGGCTGTAAGAAACTTCGGGTTCAGTATTTCTGCCGGAGGAAATATGATGAACCAGATATCCAAGCGACTGGGGGCCATTGCACCGGAACTGACTATTCCCGGGGTATACAACCTGACAAATAATGCTAAACCGATTCTTGCGGGTAATTCTCTTACACAGAAGAAGGTGAACAGTTTGTATGTAACGGCACAGTTCAGCTATTTGAACGGATTGTTTCTTGATCTGACAGGAAGAAACGATTGGTCAAGCGCGTTGCCCAAGAAAAATAATTCTTATTTCTATCCTTCGGCTTCTCTGAGTGCTGTGCTGACAGACTTGTTCGATATAAGGAGCAATATCCTGACATTTGCCAAAGTAAGAACAAGTACCTCTATGGTACGTCGGGATTTGGAACCTTATCAGACGGCTTCCAACTTTATCATTTCTCAAGGGTGGGGAGGTAACTCTACTGCAACTGCCAATAATAACTATCCAAACCCGGATATCAAACCGGAGAAAGTAGTATCCTACGAGTTTGGTGGTGATTTTCGCTTTTTCAATAGCCGCGTAGGGATCGATGTGGCTTACTATAAAAGTATTACTACTGATTTGATTATTCCGATCACGCTGAATCCGTCTGCCGGATATGATACGAAACTGATGAATGTTGGAAAGATGACTAATCAGGGAATAGAGTTAATGGTCAACGTGGTTCCTGTGCGTACCAAAGACCTTGAATGGAGCTTGAACTTCAACTTCTCCAAGAATAAGAACAAAGTAGTTGCTTTGGCGGAAGATAAAGGAATCTCACGTATTCGCCAAATTGAACGGTGGGCCTCTCTGGAATTACGTACTGAAAACACTAAGGGCGATGGTTCTTATGGTTCTCTTTACGGTGATTATCTGGTATACAAAGACGGACAACTGCAACTGAAAAACGGCCTGCCGGTAGAAGAAAACGGTGACTGGGGATATTTGGGAAATGTGAATCCTGATTGGACGGGTGGTCTTGGTACGGATTTCAAATATAAGAACTGGACGTTCAGTGCGCTTTTCGGATTTCAGCACGGAGGTTCTGTTTACTCACGTACTTATATTGAAGGGATGAGAAATGGTTCGTTGAAAGAATCTCTGGCATGGCGTGATGCTGACGGAGCCGGAATGATTGTAGCAGACGGTATCGATGTGGAAACGGGACAGAAGAATACAGTGGCTGTACCGGTGAGAAACTACGTGCAGGCGTACTATGACAACGATATGATTGCCACCTTCGACGCTTCTTACGTGAAGCTGCGTGAACTGAAAATCGGATATACTCTTCCAAAGAAATGGCTGAAGAATACTCCGTTGAAAAACGTCTCTGTATCAGCTTTCGGACGTAATCTCTTTATCTGGACGGATGTCCCCAACATTGATCCGGAAGTTGCTTCTTACGATGGGCAACTGAAAGGGATAGAAACAATGTCTTTACCTTCTACCAGAAGCTTTGGATTCAATCTTAACGTAACTCTCTAATAAACAACAGAAATCATGAAAAGAAATAAAATAACTTTGTTGCTTGCCGCATTTCTACTGGTGTGTGGTTGTAGTGACTTCGAAGAGATTAATGTCAACCCCAATAATCCCCCGACTGTTCCTGCCAATCTTCTTTTGCCGACTGTTATCAGTACTGCTGTTTCTTCAATGACGGGTAGTGGCAATGGAGCTGCCGGACAGTTTATCCAACACATTAACTATATCGGAGGAAGTAACGAAAGTTTTGGGCGTTTCAATATAACCGGGGCTTCTTTCCGCGAAGAATGGAATGCTCCGATGCGTAGTGTAAAGGATATTAATCAGATCCTTGATATTGCAGAGAAAAACAATCAGCCTCAGTATAAGGCATTGGGATTGATCTGTAAAGTATATGTTCTCTCATTGATGACGGATGCGTATGGTGATATTCCGTATAATGAAGCTGGAAAAGGAGATGTCAGCGGATTGGAATTTCCGCATTATCAGGAACAGAAGGAAGTGTATCGATTAATGCTTGCCGACCTTGAAACTGCAAATCAGCTATTGAAGTCATTAAAGGCTGACGCTACTATTAGTGACGATATTCTTTTTAATGGAGATGCAGTGAAATGGCGTAAATATGCAAATTCTTTAAAAGTACGTATCCTGATGCGCCAGTCGGCGAAGAAAGATGTGTCTGCCGATATAGCTGCGATCTTCAACAATGCACAGGAATATCCCGTCTTTACTTCTATTGACGACCAGGCAACACTGGTGTATAACAATACCGTTGATTTCTACAAGTGGTATATACAACCTAAAAACCTGCCTTCTGACGGATCGGGTGTTATATTCGGAGATAATTTCCGGGTAAGTGAAGCCATAGTAGATGCTCTGCAAACCAAGGATGATCCTCGTTTACCGGTTTATGTTGCTCCGACAAAGCATTCTTTTGAAGCACATCGGGCAAATGCTTCTGTACCTTTTGTCTATCGCGGGCAACCGGCGGGACTGAGTGCGGCAGAGCAGAATGAGATTGATAAGGATGATTATTCAGTATTGAGCAGTACGATCCGAAGCGAAAGCCGTGCTTTCGTGATGACTTTTGCTGAACTTCAGTTTCTGAAAGCGGAAGCGATTATCCGAGGTATGATAACAGGGAATGCAGCCGATGAATATGCCAAAGGTATCAGAGCTTCTATGCAGAAGTGGGCTGCTATTTCTTCTGATGACGTGGACGTCTATCTGGCACGTCCGGATGTGGCATTGAATACAGCTCAGAATGAAGCATTGAAACAAATAGGTACACAGGCATGGATTGATAGTTTTCTGAATGGTTTTGAGGCATTCGCAAATTGGCGGCGTACCGGGTATCCGGAGTTGAAGGTCGGTACATCGGTATCAAGTGCTATTCCCGTGCGCTATATCTATTCGGATAACGAGCAGAACAACCCGAATCTGATTTCATGGACAAATGAGAAAATCGGACGCATGGTGAATGACACAGATATGGTATGGTTTCAACCTCAGAAATGGAATACAAATGATAAATGATAGATAGAATGAAAAAGTTATATAGTATCGTAGGAATGTGGATCGTGTCGGCCTTTTGTTTATTGTCGGCTCAATCACGTGTTTATTCTTCAGTCGAGAATGTACATTCTCATAATGATTATTTGCAGAATGTACCTTTTTATACTGCGTACTCCACACGGTGTGCTTCTATCGAAGCTGATGTGTTTCTGGTAGACGGAGAGTTGTATGTGGCTCATAAAGAGAATGAAATTAATAAAGCCCGTAAACTCCGGAATCTTTATTTGAATCCGATCAGGGAACAATTTGAAATGAATGGCGGCTCCGGTTACCCGAACGGAAAGAGCTTCCAGCTACTGATTGACTTGAAAACAGATTATAAGGAAACAATGAAGGTGTTGGAACAGCAACTATTGGAATATCGGGATTGTTTTGATGTAAAGAAGAATCCTTTGGCAGTCCGGGTGGTTGTCAGTGGCTTTCTCCCTTCACCGGAAGAATTTTCCAATTACGCAGATTTTATTTTCTTCGACGGAAGACCCCGATTCATCTATACGCCGGAACAGAGCCTGCGTATACCCATGATGAGTACTTCTTTCCGGACATTGACTCAATGGAACGGATTGGGAAGAATGGTAGAAACCGATTACAACAAGGTAAAAGCGTTTATAGATAAAGCTCATGCCGAAGGGAAAGCGGCACGTTTCTGGGGGTGTCCCGATACCAAAACGGCTTGGAATACTTTTATGAAACTAGGATTGGACTATCTGAATACCGACCATCCTGCTTTGCTGGATGATTTCCTGAAACGTTATCCGAAGAACTTTTATACCAGCAGGGGAAAGTTTCATGAGATTTATCAACCCACCTATAAAAATGACGGAAGCAAGAAAATGCCTAAGAATGTCATTGTGCTTATCTCCGACGGCGGTGCGGGGCAAGGGCAGATGTGGGCTGCGGCTACGGCTAATGGCGGCAAGCTGAATCTGATGCAAATGAAGAATATCGGACTGTTGAAAACGAATCCGACAAATGACTATACGACTGATTCGGCTGGAGCTGGAACTGCATTGGCTACCGGGCAGAAAACCCGTAACCGCCGTATCGGTACCGACTCTCTGGGTAATAAAATACAAAACATAACGGAAGCTTTGGCCGCAAAAGGAGTTCAGACAGGAATCATCAGTAATGACGGAATCACGGGAGCTACTCCTTCCGCTTACTATGCTCATCAACCGGAACGGGACATGGGGCAAGAGATAGCGGAAGATTTGCTTACTTCGCCTGCAGATCTGGTGATAGCCGCACCGGTGGAGGCTTTTGCAGCAAACGATAGTCTGTTGACGAAGCAATTGCGGGAGAAGAATATAGCAGTCTGTAACCAATTGCCCCAGCTGAGTCAGGTTCCTTTAAACCAGCGTGTTATCTGTTTGCAAGGAGATGACTATGGAAAGAATTTTCGGGTGATAGAAGAATCTTTCAATACAGTGATAACCCGTCTTTCGGCAGGTAAGAAAGGTTTCTTCACCATGATAGAAGGAGCAAAAGTTGATAAAGGCGGCCACGCTAATGATTTGTATACAGTGGTGGACGAATATCTGTCTTTTGACCGCTTGGTGGGGAAAGCTCTCGAATATGCCGATCAAAACGGAGAAACATTAATACTTGTACTCTCTGATCATGAGACGGGAGGATTGACTTTATTGGACGGTGATTATAAAACCGGAACTGTAACTGGGAATTTCTTTACGAATGACCATACAGGGATTCCAACGCTTTTATATGCTTATGGCCCCTGTTCACAGTATTTCTGCGGTTTTGCTGAAAACTCATCCTTATTTGATAAAATTCTGGGTTTCTATAAGTAATAGATACTGTCGATTCTGATAATATGGATAATATCCCCGAATGTATCTTTTTGCATTGCCGAAAAGTACATTCGGGGATGTTTTTTAGTACATAATTTAATATGCAAGAACTGTTAAATTATCCATTATTTTAAGTTATTGCATAAATTATTCCTACATTCGCACCATATTAAATAATAGACGGACATGAAACAGAAGCTATTAACAGATATCGAGTTGGATGTTCATGAGTTGAAATACCTCATGGAGTCATTCTCAAAGGAGTCGACTCAGACTTTGTCTGAACTGTTGAAGCGGAGTATTACACGGATGCAGGGACATTTGGATGAACTCTTGCAGGATGTGGATACTGTTTGTGAAAGTTTGCCGCCTTCTCCTATCGTAGAAGAATATAAAGAATCAGACACTTTTGTAGCGGAACCGGAACCTCCTGTTGTGGAAGAAACAATTGAGGAGGAAGAGGAAGAACCTGTTGCTGATGAATCAGTGACAGAGGAGTCTGTATTTATTGAGGATGAGGTGAGTAAGCCGACCGTATTGGGAGAAAGTATCAAACTGTCCGCCGGAGGGTTACGTCAATCTATCAGTCTGAATGATTCATTCCGTTTCTCACGCGAGTTGTTTGGTGGAGATACAGACTTGATGAATCGTGTGATCGAACAAATATCAGTCATGAGCTCCTACAAGACTGCTGTTGCATTTCTTTCCTCGAAAGCCGATATGAACGAAGAAAATGAAGCAGCAATTGATTTTCTGGAGTTGTTAAAGAAGTATTTTAACCAATCAGCGTAATAAAAAATATATGGGAAAGTTGTATGTAGTACCTACGCCGGTAGGAAATCTGGAGGACATGACCTTTCGGGCTATCAAAGTTCTGAAAGAGGTCGACTTGATTCTGGCAGAGGACACGCGCACTTCCGGTATCTTGCTGAAACACTTTGAAATAAAGAACGCAATGCAGTCCCACCACAAATTTAATGAACATAAAACGGTGGAAAGTGTTGTTAATAGAATAAAGGCAGGTGAAACAGTTGCGTTAATTTCGGATGCTGGAACGCCCGGAATTTCCGATCCCGGATTTCTTGTCGTTCGTGAATGTGTACGTAACGGTATCGAAGTAGAGTGCTTGCCGGGGGCGACAGCCTTTGTTCCGGCACTTGTAGCTTCGGGATTGCCGAATGAAAAGTTTTGCTTCGAGGGGTTTCTGCCTCAGAAGAAAGGACGGCAGACACGATTGAAGGCATTGGCAGAAGAACATCGTACAATGGTGTTTTATGAATCGCCTCACCGATTGTTGAAGACATTAACTCAGTTTGCCGAGTATTTCGGAGCTGAACGTCAGGTAACCGTGTCGCGTGAAATATCCAAGCTCCATGAGGAGACGGTTCGCGGCAGTCTGGCGGAATTGATAGAACACTTTACCGCTACCGAACCGCGGGGCGAGATTGTGATAGTATTAGCAGGAATAGACGATTAAAATAACTTCATTTAAAAACGTAAAACGTAAACGTATGAAAAAGTTAGCAGTTTTATTTGTATGCGCAGCCATGTTGGCTTCGTGTGATGGCTTTAAAGGTGGAAGTAAGGACCTGAAAGCTGAAAATGACTCTCTGTTGATGGAACTGAACCAGCGCAATGCTGAACTGGATGATATGATGGGAACTTTCAATGAAGTTCAGGAAGGTTTCCGTAAGATCAATGCTGCCGAAAGTCGTGTAGACTTGCAGCGCGGTACTATTACCGAAAATTCTGCTAGTGCCAAACAACAAATCGCTTCTGATATTGAATTCATCTCCAAGCAGATGGAGGAAAACAAAGCTCAGATTGCTAAATTGCAGGCTCAGTTGAAAAATAGCAGTTATAATTCTGCTCAGATGAAAAAGGCGGTTGCCGCTCTGACTGCTGAATTGAATGCTAAACAACAACGTATCGAAGAACTTCAAACCGAACTGGCTTCCAAGAATATCCGTATTCAGGAACTGGATGCTGCTGTAAGCGATCTATCTGCTGCCAAAGAAACGCTGGTTGCCGAAAACGAAGCGAAAGCTAAGACAGTTGCCGAACAGGATAAGAGCTTGAATGCTGCATGGTTTGTATTCGGAACAAAATCCGAACTGAAAGCCCAGAAGATTCTTCAAAGTGGTGATGTGCTGAAAAGCGCTGATTTCAACAAGGATTATTTCACTCAGATTGATATCCGTACAACAAAAGAAATCAAGTTGTACTCTAAACGTGCTGAGTTGTTGACTACTCATCCTGCCGGTTCTTACGAATTGGTGAAAGATGACAAAGGTCAGTTGACTTTGAAGATTACGAATCCTACTGAATTCTGGAGTATATCCAGATACTTGGTTATTCAGGTAAAATAAGGTAGACACCTCTTTTGAATTGCCAATGTGCTGATTCCTGAATGCAAGAAATTAGCACATTGGCTTTTTGTTTCTTATATATACCCCCGTAACTGTTGATGAAATATAGAAATCTTTTTTTTGATCTTGACGACACTATCTGGGCTTTTTCCCGTAATGCTCGCGATACTTTTGAAGAAGTCTATCGGAAATATTCATTCGAACGTTATTTTGATTCGTTCGATCATTATTATACGATTTATCAGCAACGGAATACCGAACTCTGGATTGAATATGGTGAGGGGAAGATAACGAAGGATGAACTGAACTGGCAACGTTTTTCTTATCCTTTGCAGGCGGTAGGAGTGGAGGATGAGACCTTGGCTGAAAAGTTCTCGGAAGATTTCTTCGCAATTATTCCTACCAAAAGCGGTTTGATGCCTTATGCGAAAGAGGTGTTGGAGTATCTGGCTCCGAAATATAATCTTTATATACTGTCCAACGGTTTTCGGGAATTACAATCACGTAAAATGCGTTCAGCAGGCGTAGACATCTACTTTAAAAAGGTTATCCTTTCCGAAGATCTCGGGGTACTGAAGCCGTGGCCTGAAATATTCAACTTTGCTCTTTCCGCCACTCAGTCCGAACTGCGCGAATCATTGATGATTGGTGACAGTTGGGAAGCGGATATAACCGGGGCACATGGAATAGGGATGCACCAGGCTTTTTACAATGTAACCGGTCGTACCTCATTTCCTTTTCAGCCTACTTATCACATTTATTCTTTGAAAGATTTGATAGATTTATTATAGATTTTATGGATTAAGTCGTATTTTTGTCGTGTTTAATAAATGCATAAAAATGCGATACTGCCATGGATAGTACACTTCTCCCGTTTGCCTTGCTTTGTTTCACTTCGTTCTTTACGTTGACCAATCCTTTGGGGACAATGCCCGTCTTTCTTACAATGACTCATGGAATGACGGATAAGGAACGTCAGTCTATCGTGCAACGTGCCACCATTGTGTCGTTTGTCACATTAATGGTTTTTGTTTTTGCCGGTCAGTTTCTTTTTAAGTTTTTCGGGATCTCTACTGATGGATTTCGTATTGCCGGTGGGGTGATTATCTTCAAAATCGGTTTTGATATGCTTCAAGCCCGCTACACGCCGATGAAGTTGAAGGATGAAGAAATAAAAACTTATGCTGATGATATTTCAATTACTCCTCTCGGGATACCAATGTTGTGTGGTCCCGGAGCGATAGCGAATGCTATTGTTTTGATGCAGGATGCTCACAACTTCGAAATGAAAGGGATTTTGATAGGAACTATCGGACTGATTTATCTGCTGACTTTCTTTATTCTCCGTGCTTCCACGAAATTGGTGAGTGTCTTGGGAGAGACGGGGAATAATGTAATGATGCGTCTTATGGGATTGATCTTAATGGTGATCGCAGTAGAATGTTTCGTCAGTGGGTTGAAACCGATATTGGTGGATATAGTGAGAGAAGGGATGGTTGGTGTCTTAAAATAAGAATAGTGAAAAACCGGGTAGTGGAAAAGTTACTCACTACCCGATTTTTTGTTGTTTGCAGATGAATGAATTATCTGTTACCGCCTGCCCACCAGACTTTTTCGTTATAAACATACTGTCCATTTCCATAAGCAGCTTTCACTTCTGCGTTTGTCGTTGTGTCACTATTGCCATATGGACAACGTAAGGGGAAAGGCTTGGTATTCTGTAATTGAATGAAACTTTCAGTAGGTGCTGTCATTCTACGGAGGTCATTATAAGATTCTGTAGCTTCTCCGGAAGCTCCCCATAGTGCAAAATATTTTTGTATCATGGTAGTTTTCAGAGGCTCATTCGTATATGTAGCTTCTACAGTGTTGTCAAAATAGCTATTCGCTTCTTCTTCCGTGATAGCGCTAGCTGGGTTTAGTAATGTGTTTCCCAATTCTTTTCTGGAAATACTAAAACTGTTCTCTGCATTTAGCAATCCGGCTACCACAGCCTCTTTCAAGGCGCTTTTTGCATCACGTCCCAATCGGCATAAAGCTTCTGCTTCTAAGAACTTTAACTCATGGAAGCTCATTAAAAGAGTAGGGGCTGTTGCTGAATACATAAACAGAGATGTACCATATTTGCTGGTTCCTTGTTCCGGTGTTCCGCTAGGTGCATATACATCAGTATCAGGAGTCCCCGGAGCTTGTGCTTTTCCTTCTTTCTCTTTGTCTAGTTTTGTAATGAATGCCCTGGACAGACGTGGGTCATTATATTCAGCTAGTTTGCTTCTCATGCTTTCGCTTGCTCCCAATGCTGCACGTGCTTTGAAGAAACCATAAAGTGGATTTATGTTATTGACATCATATACACTGAATGCTGCCTGTTCTTCTGTGTTTTTAAAAGACTTGCTTACATACTCCAACACTTTCTCCATATCAGCGTCTTTATTAGTTGACCTTTGAAGTAGGTGCATCGTATAGCGTGCTTTCAGGGCATATGCAAATTTGAGCCATTTTTCTGCATCTCCTTGGTAAAGTAAATCTTGACTGGATGGATCTATTAAATCCTCTTGTTGTAAGTCTGCAATAGCGTCATCCAGATATTGCATTGCTTGTTTATAAATATCCTCTTGTTTATCCATTTTGGGATTTAGATAAACGGGGGAACCATTTTCGTCAACTAAGGCAGCTTGGCTGCACGGAGCATCGCCAAACATATCTGCTATTAATGCACAGTTGTAGGCTGCTAATACTTCGGCCATGCCTTTGGTTGTATAATTGCCGTAATCTATCCCTCCATCACTACATTGGTTAATTATGATACGGGCGGATTTTAATGTTGAGTACAGGTTGTTCCATGTATTATTGAAAGTGGAAGATGATGTCGGTTCACTTTCTCTGGTTTCTGCATAATACAATTGATTGTCAACACCTACTTCATATTCAATATATGAAGATAGATAAGTATTTAAGTCTCCTCCTGCATTTGAAAACGCGGTAGAGGTTATTACATCAGTTAGGATAAATCTTCCAGCCACGCTTTGTGTGTGTCCATGATCTTTATTTATTCTATCCATTGCATCTTCCGAACATCCGGAAAGGACAACTGATAAAACGCCAACGGCAAAAAATCCTTTAATTATAGTATATGTTTTCATCTTTCTTTTTAGCTAATTAGAATTTTACATTAAATCCGAAGCCATAACTGGCCGTTCCGGGTAAAGAGAAACGTTCGAATGCGCCTCCCATATTGTCATTGCCTTGTGAAGCCTCTGGGTCGAATCCTTTAAATTCTGACCAAACTAATATGTTACGTGCAAAGACATTTACGTTTACGTTTAGCCATTTTTTGGAGAGGACCGGATAGCTTATGGATAATTCACGTAACTTAATATAAGAGTTGTCATAAATATAAGACTCGTCAATAGACCTTCTTCTTGTGAAATAGGATTGAGCATCAGATACCTTTATGTCATTAGGAGCATAAATCGGATTTCCATTGGTATCTTTACCCGTTTCTTTAACTGAGTTTTCTACAATAAAATCAGTTTTACGCATATCTCCAGATAATTTACTCACACCGTAATAGTTCATCTCGCCAGCGGTACCGGAATACATTTGACCGCCTTGTTTCCAATCAAATACAGCTGAAATGCGGAACTTGTATAATTCAATATTAGTATTGAACCCCAGGCGGAAATCGGGAGATACAGTTCCGATGACCGCATCTTCTCCTTGCATGGGGAGCCCGTTTTGATCTACAACTATCTTACCTTCATTATTGCGCATATAGCTTTTTCCATAGATTACAGGGAATTTGTCACCAATTCCGGCACGTACTTGTGGAGTAACAAAACCTCCTAACATAATGCTTTCTACTCCTGGAGCCAGTTCATCAACATAATTGTCGATTTTGGAGAAGTTGAAGGCAAAATCAAGTTTAAAGTTCTTTGTATCTACCGGAGAAATGCCCAAGGTCACTTCATGAGTATTAGTATGTATCTTACCTCCGTTCATTATCATACTTGAGGCTCCGGTTGAACCGGCTAAAGGAACTTCAAATATCTGATCCTTTACATTCTGACGGGAGTAAGTATAATTCAATGTGACCAATCCGTTGAAGAAAGTAAGATCAGCTCCTATCTCGTATGATTTTGTATTCTGTGGCTTTAAGTTGGGATCATATACTTTATAGTATGGTACATAAGCCATTGCTCCGGCTATTGGGTATACAATAGGATTCCCCATATAGAAACCGCCACCATAAGCGGGAGTGTAGTAATAGCTTTGAGTATAATCTCCTGCCATACCTACTTCTGCGTAGGAGGCACGTATTTTACCGAAAGTTAATATATTGTTCTTTAACGGTGCCAATTCTGTAAAAATGAATCCTAATGAGACTGATGGATAAGTGAAAGAACGATTGTTACGAGGCATACTTGAAACGATGTCATTACGTATACTTCCACTTAAGTAGAGCATATTTTTCCATGCAACTGATACATTTGCAAAATTACCTACGGTTCGTTTTTTATTGTATTGACTTTCATTGGAAAATACAGAAGCATTATTTAAGTGATTCCAGCCCGGAAAGTTGAAATTCATGCTATACGCATATTCGTATTTTGTCTTTTTATCAACAAATTCATTACCGATTAAAGCGTCTAATGCCCATTCATCATTAATATTCCATGTGTAAGAGGCAGTCAGTAATGAGTTTAGCTCATTAACAGTATAGTGATATTCCGAATCTTCACCTGTAGCGGCCCAAGTGCTTCCATATCCATAAATTTCAGAATAGTTAGTTGTATAAGCATCGTCACCTATTTGATACTTAATATCCAGTTTATGGTTGTCGGTCCCGAATTTAGTGGAGTATTTCACAAAGGCATTTCCAAAGAAGCGTTGTGAACGTTCTGAAAATTGATTATTATCGACAGCCCAGTAAGCATCGTCAATCCAATCACTACGATAGGTATTTTGAGTATATAGGTCACCTTCTATATGGGAAGGAATGCCTGCCATATTATAACTAACAGGAGCATTGTAAACAGTAGCAACTACACTTGTGTTGGCAGTAGATTGTTTTGTGATCTTTGAAGTCACAAAATTCCCATTAAATCCGGTAGTCCAGTTGGGGTGCAGTTGTGCTTCTGCTGATAATTTTACATTGTATCTATCCATACCTGTTGAGGGAACAATACCATTGGTAGTGGTATTTCCCATAGAGAAAGAGTAGTTCCCTTTATCAAATTTTTGGGCTACATTCACATTGTTGCTCCACGATACACCAGTTTCGAAGAAGTCTTTCATGTTGTTATATGCTTTTGGAGTAGCCCAAGGGTCCATACCGGCTGCTGCAAGCTGAGGAACGTAATACCTGTCTGGTTGTTTACCATACTTATTGGTGTAACTATTATTAGTATTTCCACCATAGTTAGGATCATTAGGTAATTCTGAGATTCTAGGACCCCATGCAAAAGGTGATAAGGGGTCAAATACTCCTTTAGAGCCTTGTGCGTATTCTTGTTGTAACTCTGGCAGGGTTGAGATCTTATCGAATGAAAGGTTGGTGCTAAAAGTGATGTTTGGTTTCCCTTTATTTGCTCCTTTACCACTTTTAGTAGTGATAACAATAACACCGTTCGAGGCCCTCATTCCATATAATGCAG
This sequence comes from Bacteroides sp. 43_46, assembly GCF_001915455.1. NCBI lineage: Bacteria > Pseudomonadati > Bacteroidota > Bacteroidia > Bacteroidales > Bacteroidaceae > Bacteroides > Bacteroides sp. 43_46. The sequence continues at coordinate 17,038 of NZ_MNQN01000096.1, forward strand.
AAGCAGCCTGTCCTTTCAGTATATTAATACTTTCGATGTCGTTAGGATCAATATCGACTGCACGATTAGCATAGTCTGTGCCATATGCTCCGTCAGTAAGAGATGTACTAACATCGGCAGTAGAAGCAATTGGCATACCGTCAATTACATATAAAGGGGTATTATCTCCTGTGAAAGAACGGGAACCGCGAATGGTTATTTTAGAAGAGGCTCCCGGCATACCCGATGAAGGAGTGATGTCAATACCTGATACTTTTCCTTGTAATGCACCTGCTAAATCCGTATTGGCCGCCCGTGTCAGTACATCTGATTTTACATCTTGTACAGCATATCCTAATGCTTTTTTCTCACGTGAGATACCCATTGCTGTCACAACTATCTCATCTAATTTTTGTGCATCAGCTTTCAGTATGACTTTTAAGGTCGGTTTAATAATGACTTCCTGAGTCTGCATTCCAATATACGAAATCTGCAAAGTCTTTGCAGAACTTGGTCGTTCGATATTGCTCTTATTATCAATAGATTATAACTATTTGCAAAACATAAGTATCTTGTCATTCTTCTTAATAAAAAACAACCTATATCTTTAATTTATAGCTTATTATTTATAGTAGCAATGATATAAAAACAGAAATTGTGCTACTAAATATCTACTTGAAAAAGAGATAAGTATTTAGTAAATAATCGTTTAGACTTTGAAAAGAACCCACTTTGACTTTGTTATTTTGTTCCACAACAATTTCCATTGAATGCAAATACTAGAATTACTTAATTGAGAATATTCCTCAGATGTTAATAAAAATAGGTTTTATTTATTCTATGTGGTATCTTATTTTATAAATTAAAATGATTTACTTCTTTCCGTACGGTTGTGGATTATTTTTAAGTTAGTAACTATCTACTTCTCGTACTTAATAAATCAATCTTTGTTATTGCATAATTTTATTCGTCTGACAGATGTTGTTTTTTCGTCTGACAACTGTTAGACGAAAGAGAAACAACTGTCAGACGAAAGTTTAACAGTTGTTAGACGAATAAAGCTATGCATAACGAGTACTAACTAATAGTATCCGGAGAGCTTAATCCTGGAAGATTTAGGATTAGTTTCCTTTATGTTTGCCACCGGCTTTTGAGTAGATTGCTTTTTCAAGATCCCGTACAAGAGTTATATCCATAATATTCGCATATACCTGAGTCGTTTTTACACTTTTATGTCCTAACAACTTTTGTACAGTAGTGATATTAGCACCACTATATATTAATAAGGTAGCATTTGTATGGCGGGCGGTATGAAATGATATACGTTTATCAATTTCTGCCAGTTTCCCTAATATACTCAGTTCCTTATTAATATTCGAATTATCTTTCAATTTGAAAAAACGATTAAGATCATCCTTATAGCGCTGCAATATATGAATGCCTTTCCCTTCAAACAATAGATATAATGGTAGACGTACCTCAATACCAGTTTTGACTGATTTGTAAATAAGCCACGTTTCCTGTTGAAACTCAACAATATTTGCAGATGTCAAATTGGTAAAGTCGGAGTATCGTAATCCGGCGTAACAGCAAAATAAAAAGGAATCTTTTGTCTTTTGCAATTTAGCATATTTTCCTCCTAGCTGTAAATCCTCCAATTTATGCAATTCTTCCGGTGATAGATGACTATGTCTGCCTTCTACACTTTTTATTTTATATTTTCTGAATGCATATTTCTGCACGTCCATATAATCCTTATTTATAGCGACGTTAACATAACGTTTCAAATGTTTCATATGTTTGGCAATCGTATTCAGGTGATATCCCTTGGATTGCAGATAATTGTCAAATGAAGACACAAATTCAAATGTCAGGTCCGTGAACTGTACTTCCTTCTTAAATTCTTGGAGTAGCTCCAGAGTAGACAGGTGATTCTGTCTGGTGCTTTCTTTCAAAGAAGAATTAGCGACTTCTTCTCTGAAGAAAGTTAAGAACGATCTACCGTTGCTTACAGGTTTATCGATGGAATCCTTTAATAACTCCAAAGAAATACTCTTCCCCTGTTGCCATAATCCAAGTTCTATTTGTTCAATAGCCGCAATGTGCTCGTATAACATACGATTCAATACGTCTGCATTAGGATGTCCCTTTACCATTCTACGTTTCGTATCCCACTGTTCAGGTTTAAGGTATATCTTAGTAGAGAAATATATTTTTCTTCTATTTAAATAAGCTTCTACCTGTACTAATGCCATTCCCTTTTTATTCAATCTTTTTTTTCTGTTAAACACAAGGTTGTAACTAATCTTTTCCATACTTCAGTTTTTTAATTAATAATAGAACAAATTAGACGTAGTTCTGTGCTACGCCAGGGTTGAATATGCATTAATATCTCTAAAAAAATAAATCCTCAAAAATGAAGTATTCACAAAACTTTAAATTAAATGCCACTTTTTATTGATGTTTTTTTCAAAATAAGCAAAAAGGTTTGTTAATAGAGGTGTTTTGTGACTAAAAATGAGTATGTGAAATATTAAAATGAGCATTTTGCTTTTGCAAAGTGTCGCTTCTGAGTTTTGAAATCAAAACTTTTGCAGCCAATATCTATGCTTATTAGCATAAATATTAGCAATTGAATAACAGAATGCCATATTTGCAACCTTTTTTTATTAAATGAATTGTTAGTTTCATATTTATTAATATATTTGCAAATTGTTAGAGTAAAGAAACAATTAATGTAAAGTTAAACTTTAAGAGAGAATTTATGAAAAGAAAATTGATGCTGTTATTGGCATGCCTTTTTGTGGGCATAAGTCTGGTAACTGCCCAAACTCAGAAGATCACAGGTGTTGTGATTTCTGAAGAAGACGGGCAGCCAGTTGTTGGCGCCTCTGTGTTAGTAAAAGGTACTACTCAAGGTACAATCACAGATGTGGATGGTAATTTTAATTTGGCAAATGTACCAAGTTCTGCAAAGACTTTGCAGATTTCGTATATTGGAATGCAGGCGCAAGAAGTGGCAATTAAACCCCATTTAAAAATCACATTGAAGCCGGATGCTAAACAATTAGATGAGATTATAGTTGTTGCTTATGGTACTGCTAAGAAATCAGCATTTACCGGTTCTGCTTCAACTATTAAAGCTGATAAATTGGAAGAGAGAATTGTGTCGAATATCACCAATGCCCTCTCCGGACAGGTGGCCGGTATTCAGACAGTAAATGCTAACGGAGCTCCGGGAGCGTCTGCGACAGTTCGTATCCGTGGTATCGGTTCTATGAGTTCAAGCAATGCTCCGTTGTATGTAGTAGACGGAGTACCTTATGATGGTGATATGTCTTCCATTAACCCTCAAGATATAGAATCCCTTTCTGTATTGAAGGATGCGGCTGCTAACTCTATTTATGGAGCACGCGGAGCGAATGGAGTTATCTTGATTACAACTAAATCTGCTAAAACAGAAAAAGCAAAGGTCACATTTGATGCCAAATGGGGGTCCAATTCGCGCATGGTTCCTCAATATGATGTAATTGGAACGGCAGAATATTACGAAACGCAGTACAAGACTTTGTACAATTCCAAGATCTATACCGGTTCCTCTAAGGCCGAAGCTTATAATTATGCAGATAAAACTTTGTTGGACGCAAAAAATGGTGGATTGGGATACCTTGTTTATACCGTGCCTGATGCTGAAAAATTGATTGGTAACAATTTCAAGCTTAATCCTAATGCTAAGTTAGGGTATTCTGATGGTAAATATTATTATACTCCTGACGATTGGTATGACGAAGTATTCAGTTCAAATTTCCGTCAGGAATACAATGTTAATATCTCAGGCCGTTCTGACAAATTGAATTACTATGCAAGTGTCGGTTACCTGAATGATTCCGGTATTATTCAAAATTCTGCTTACAAACGTTATACCGGTCGTGCAAAAGTTGATTATCAAGCTAAAGAATGGTTAAAAGTAGGAACCAACATTGCATACACTTATTCGGATTCACAAGCTCCTGACTATCAGGATGGTGATTCTTGGGGAAGTTCTGCTAACTTATTTTATGTATCCAATACAATTGCACCGATCTATCCTTTATATGTACGTAATGCTGACGGAAGTATTGCTATCAATCCCAACACAGGGTATAAAATCTATGACTCGGGTAACAACAGCGGCTTTTCTCGTCCTTCGGTAACTGGAAATGCGGCTAGAGACATCGAACTGAACCGTCAGCATGAATATACCGATTTGTTAAGTGGAAAATGGTATGCTAACATCACTCCGATTGAAGGTTTGACGCTGACTGCTAATATTTCTGCGAATGTACAGAACAGCCGTTTGAACCAGTTGAGCAGTGCTTTCGGATCTGCATCGGCAGATGATGGTTCTGTTTTTGTACAGCATACCAGAATGATGGGAGTGAATAACCAGTATCTGGCAACCTATGCACGTACGTTTGCCGATAAGCATAATGCAGATTTATTGGTCGGTTATGAACAATACCGTTATAAGAATCAAGTACTCTACGGAGAAAACACCAATCTGTACAACCCATATATTGGTGAGTTGAATAATGCCGGAGGTATAGACAAGAAGAATGCGAAATCATATACGGACAATTATATGACCGAAGGTATTTTGAGCCGTTTGCAATATAACTATGACGGAAAATACTTCCTCAGTGCTTCTTATCGTCGTGACGCTTCTTCACGTTTCCATAAAGATCACCGTTGGGGTAACTTCGGAAGTGTAGGTGGAGCTTGGCTGATTAACCACGAAAAGTTCATGGAAAACGTGAAATGGGTGAATATGTTGAAACTGAAAGCTAGTTGGGGTGTGCAGGGTAATGACAGACTGCTGATTACTGTAAACGGTGTACAGCGTGACAACTGGTATGCTTATCAAGACCAGTATGATGTGAACTACGCTAACGGGCAATATTCACTGATTCTCAAATATAAAGGAACGAAAGATCTGACTTGGGAAACGTCTTATGCTTTCAATATCGGTACTGACTTTGAATTATTCAACAACCGTTTGAATGGTACTATTGAATATTTCAGCAGAAAAACTGTCGATTTGTTGTATAACAAACCGATCCCTGTATCATCCGGTATCAGTACAGGCTATGAGCCGACCAACGTGGGCGATATTATGAATAAGGGTGTTGAATTGGATTTGAACGGCATTATCCTTCGCGGAAAGGATTATGAATGGGCTATGAACTTCAACCTGACGCACTATACCAATAAAATTACTGCATTGGATCCGGATTTGGAGAAAAATGGCGGTCAAAAAGGTTCTTATTATATTTACCGGGTAGGAGGATCTCTTTACCAGTCTTATTTGAAAACATACGCCGGAGTAGATCCGGATACGGGAAAGGCATTGTATTATGTGGATCCGGATAATGGTGATTATACAAAGACTTCTAACTATGAAGAAGCCCAACAAGCGGATCAGGGTACTACGTTGCCAAAAGTATATGGTGGTTTGGGGACTTCAGTGCGATTCTACGGTTTTGATTTCTCATTGCAGCTTTCTTATCAGTTGGGCGGCAAATATTACGACGGGGCTTATCAGGCATATATGCACAATGGAAATAGTGGTATGCAAGGTACAAACTGGTCTACGGACATCCGTAAAGCGTGGACACCGGACAATCGTTATACTGACGTACCTCGTTTAAGTGCAAGTGATGCAAGCTACCAACAGGATTCCAGCCGTTTCCTTGTTAGCTCGGATTATCTCAGCCTTAACAATATTACATTGGGATATACAATACCGAAACGTTTGACCAGCAAACTGGGACTATCTCATTGTAGAGTTTATTTGACGGCTGACAATGTAGCTCTTTTATCGGCACGCAAAGGTCTTGACCCGCGTTTGGGATTAGGTCTGGGAAGCTCGACTGCTGAAAGTGGTGCCAATACTACCAGTTCATATTCTGCGATGCGTACTATCACAGGAGGAATTTCTCTTACGTTTTAATTAAAAAAGAAAGAACTATGAAACGAATAAATAAGTTTGCACTTTTTATATTGGGAGCATTATCGTTTGCTTCCTGCTCTGACATCAATGATATTGAGAGTGAGGGCTACCGAATTACAGGTGAACAGATAGATGATGCTACATCTGTCATCCCTTCCCGTGTGGAGGCTAAAATTGCAGGTATGTATAGCAGCATGGGGACAGTGTGTGCTGCATTTCCTTCTGATACCAGAGATGATGACGGTGGTTATCCGACAGTTTGTCTTTCTCAGGATTTGAATGGCCCGGATATGATCTGTGCCAATAATGGTTATAACTGGTTTTCTGTCAGCAGTGAATATAGTGACCGTTATGCTACGTATGCCAATCCCTTTGCACGTTATGCTATCTTTTATAATCAGATAAAAGCGGCTAATGATATTATTCTTTCTATTGATCCGGCGACGGCGAGTGAGACTGAAAAGTATTATTTAGGACAAGCTAAGGCGGTTCGTGCGTTTGATTATTTATGTCTGGCACCTTATTATCAGTTCCGCTATGCTACCAGTAAAGACCTTCCATGTGTGCCGTTGATAACGGAAGAAACGACTAATTTTGTCAATAATCCTCGTGCTACGGTAGGTAAGGTCTACGAACAAATTATAAGTGACTTGAATAGTGCTATTGATTTGTTGGAAGGATATAACCGTCAGGGAGATAAGACTCGTATCGACCAACAGGTTGCTTATGGGTTACGTGCACGTGCTCACTTGTATATGGGAATGTGGCAAGAAGCATACAATGATGCTGATAAGGCAATGGAAGGCTATACTCCTTATACTAAGGAAGAAGTGTCCAAACCTGCTTTTTATGATATATCCGATCATAACTGGATGTGGGGAATTAACGTTTCTGTACCTATGGTGAATAAGAATGCGTATGCAACTCCGGCAGGACAATTAGGGTCATTCTCCAGTTATGCTTACACGGCGGGAGTAGCCATGTATAAGACTATAAACTCCTTGCTTTATAAGAAAATCTCAACATCAGATGTCCGCAAACAATGGTGGGTCGATGAAAACCTGAAATCAGACGCATTATCTGGACTTAGCTGGGGCTCTGCAATTGGAAATGATATTTCGACATTGGAAATAGAAGATGTAAAAATGAAATTTATCAAATATACCAATGTGAAGTTCGGAATGAAAAGTGGTATAGGAAGCTCCAATAATGACAATGACTGGTGTATCATGCGTGCCGAGGAGATGATTCTTATCAAAGCGGAAGCTTTGGCACAACAGAATGACGAAGGTAATGCTGCTAAAGAGCTTAAGGTATTGATGGATGAGCGTGATGCGAGTTGGAACAAAAGTTCTGTAACTGTTGATGATGTTTGGTTGCAACGTCGTATTGAATTATGGGGTGAAGGCTTCTCTATGGCAGATATTATGCGTTTGGGTAAACCTGTTGTTCGCTTCCAGGGAAGTGACAAGGGAAACTGGCCGGATGCTTTCTGTTTCAATATTGCTGCTGATGACCCTTGGTTGCTGTTGCGTATCCCGCAGAAAGAAAGCAATAACAATGCCGGTATCGTGAATAATACCGGAGGTAACCTTCCCGTAGCAGGGCAGAATCCGAATCTAAAAGATGGTGCAACTGATTAAAATGAATACTACAATGAAAAAAGTAACAAAATATATAGCTTTATTAATTGGAGGAATAGCATTGCTAAGCATGGCTGCTTGCTCCGATGATGATGGACGTACTCCTTCTCCGGCAGTTGATCCCAATTGTATTGGTGCTTCTTTTGTGGGAGATAATATTGGATATGAAGAGTTGGAAGATACTGATCCTAAAGAACTGACGTTGACAATTAGCCGGGATAAGACAGAGGCGGCTGCAACTGTTGCAATTGAGGTACAGGCTAATACGGAAAATATTTTCAACATCCCTCAGAGTGTTAGTTTTGCAGCCGGACAGGCAACGGCTGATCTGGTTATAACTTTTGAAAATGCACAGCTAAAAGAGGAGTATTCGTTTCAAATCTCATTGGAAGCTGCTGCCGTTAATCCATATAAAGGAAACGGACATGCTAGTTTCACTGTTCAATGTTTGAAATGGGTGGATGTTTCGGGAACATTTGCTTTCAAAGACTGGGTATTTGATGAATATAATGCTGGTAAAGAATATAATGTAAAAGTACAACGTGTAGATGGCGAGAATCGTTATCGCATTGTTGATCCGTTCTCGCAAGCTTTGGCAGAGTCAGGAGAAGAAGTTGGTGAACCGGATGAATATTTGTTCTTCACGATTAATCCGAAAAACAATGGAGTCGCTTTCGATAGTTATAATACCGGGTACTTGACAGAAGAAGGATCAGATATCCTAGGATTTAGCTCATTGGACTATTTAGGGGTAGATGATGTGGATTCTAAATATGATCCGACAAGCCATAAGATGACTCTCAATGTCTATTATTACGGGGATGGTCTGATTGGACAAAAAGAATCTGTGCTTACAGTGCCGGATGACTTTAAATTGATACTTGAGGATGAGTGATTCGAATCTAATCAATATTTGAAAGACGATTAACATGAAGAAATAGATCATTTCTTCTTGACAAGAATAAATAGAGAGTATGTTCGCGTTTTAAAAAAACGTAAGCATACTCTCTTTTATTATCTCATTGAAATCATTATCTTTGTCCCCGTGTTATATAGGAAAGAAAAAAGTAAAGAATGAAAGAATTTGTAATATCCGAAGCCAAAGTAGAAATAGCAGTGCTTGTGGGACTCATCACTCAGACGCAGGATGAGCGTAAAACGAACGAGTATCTGGATGAATTGGCGTTCCTTGCCGAGACGGCTGGGGCGGAAGTAGTGAAACGATTTACGCAGAAGTTGCCGACAGCTAACTCGGTGACCTATGTCGGTAAAGGAAAATTGGAGGAGATTAAACAATATATCCGGAACGAGGAGGAAGAAGAACGTGAAGTGGGAATGGTTATCTTTGATGATGAACTTTCTGCGAAACAGATACGTAATATTGAAGCTGAGCTGAAAATTAAAATACTTGACCGTACATCACTGATTCTCGATATATTCGCGATGCGTGCTCAGACTGCTAATGCAAAGACGCAGGTGGAACTTGCCCAGTATAAATATATGTTGCCACGCCTGCAACGACTCTGGACTCACTTGGAACGCCAGGGAGGCGGTTCCGGAGCCGGTGGCGGTAAAGGTTCCGTGGGGCTTCGCGGACCGGGAGAAACGCAACTCGAAATGGACCGCCGTATCATCTTGAACCGTATGTCGTTACTGAAAGAACGTTTGGCAGAGATTGACAAGCAGAAAGCTACCCAGCGCAAAAATCGTGGACGCATGATACGCGTTGCATTAGTAGGTTACACTAATGTCGGAAAATCAACCATGATGAACCTTCTCTCGAAGAGCGAAGTGTTTGCCGAGAACAAACTATTTGCTACTCTGGATACCACTGTGCGTAAAGTGATTATCGATAACCTGCCGTTCTTGTTATCCGATACGGTAGGATTTATCCGTAAATTGCCGACTGATTTGGTCGATTCGTTCAAGTCGACGCTCGACGAGGTGCGTGAAGCGGATTTGCTTGTGCATGTAGTCGATATTTCTCACCCCGGATTTGAAGAACAGATCGAAGTGGTAAACAAGACACTTGCCGAAATTGGCGGCGGTGGCAAACCCATGATACTTGTATTCAATAAAATAGACGCTTACACCTATGTGGAGAAAGCGCCGGATGACCTTACCCCCCGAACGAAAGAAAACTTAACACTCGAAGAACTGATGAAGACGTGGATGGCAAAAATGGAAGACAACTGTCTCTTTATTTCCGCCCGCGAAAGAATCAATATGGACGAACTGAAAAGCGTAGTTTATCAACGAGTGAAAGAATTACACGTTCAGAAATACCCCTATAACGATTTTCTTTATCAGATCTACGAAGAGGAGGAATAATTAATCAATGTGCTGCTTTGCTGATTGGGGGAAGCGGCACATTACTTATATTTATTAATATGAAAGATTATCGTAGACTAACTGAAGATGAAGTGCTTCAGTTAAAGAGCCAGTCGTGTCTGGCTGATGATTGGGGAAATGTATCAGTTGCAGAGGGGTTTAATTGTGAGTACGTTCATCACACCCGTTTTTCGGGAGAAGTGAAACTGGGTGTATTTGATGCTGAATTTACATTGCCGGGAGGCATCAGGAAACATTCCGGATTGCGTCATGTAACTTTGCACAATGTGACAGTAGGGGATAACTGCTGCATTGAAAACATTCAGAACTACATTGCTAATTATGAGATCGGTAATGATACCTTCATTGAGAATGTGGATATCATTCTGGTGGACAGGCTTACTACTTTCGGTAATGGGGTAGAGGCGACAGTTCTTAATGAAACAGGAGGGCGTGAAGTACTCATTAACGACAAGTTGTCAGCGCATCAGGCCTACATATTGGCGTTGTACCGTCATCGTCCTGAACTAATCAATCGCATGAAAGCGATTACGGATTACTATTCCAATAAGCACGCTTCTACTGTCGGCAGTATTGGTGATCATGTGATGATTCTTAATACAGGTTCAATCAGAAATGTCAGGATTGGTGATTATTGCCACATCTGTGGAACCTGTCGGCTGACCAATGGCAGTATCAATAGTAATGTGACGGCACCTGTGCATATCGGTCACGGGGTGATCTGCGACGACTTTATTATCTCTTCCGGTTCAGACGTGGACGACGGAACGATGCTAAGCCGTTGCTTTGTCGGACAAGCTTGTAAACTGGGACACAATTATTCTGCTTCCGACTCGTTATTCTTCAGCAACTGCCAGGGAGAAAATGGAGAAGCGTGCGCTATCTTCGCAGGCCCTTTCACGGTGACTCACCATAAATCGACTTTGTTGATTGCCGGAATGTTCTCATTCATGAATGCAGGTTCGGGATCTAATCAGAGTAATCATATGTATAAGTTGGGACCGATTCATCAGGGGACCATGGAAAGAGGGGCAAAAACGACTTCTGATTCATATATCTTATGGCCGGCACGTGTCGGAGCTTTTTCTTTGGTAATGGGACGTCATGTAAACCATGCCGACACTTCCAATCTTCCTTTCTCCTATTTGATAGAACAACGGAATACCACTTATCTGGTTCCCGGAGTGAATCTGAGAAGTGTCGGGACAATCCGTGACGCCCAGAAATGGCCGAAACGTGACAAACGGAAAGATCCGAACCGGCTTGATTATATCAATTATAACCTTTTGAGTCCATATACCATTCAAAAGATGTTCAAGGGACGTTCTATTTTGAAGGAATTGAAACGGGTATCCGGCGAAACCTCTGAAATCTACTCTTACCAGAGTGCAAAGATCAAGAATTCTTCTTTGAATAACGGGATTCGTTTCTATGAAATTGCCATCAACAAATTCTTGGGGAACTCTATCATAAAACGGTTGGAAGGCATTAATTTCCAAAGTAATGACGAAATCCGCCAGCACCTGAAACCGGATACGGAAATCGGTGTCGGCGAATGGGTGGACATCTCCGGACTGATTGCTCCCAAGAGTGAAATAGACCGATTGTTGGACGGTATCGAAAACGGCTCTATTAACCGCCTGAAATCTATTAATGCCAGTTTTGCGGAAATGCATGAAAACTATTACACGTATGAATGGACCTGGGCATATAATAAGATTCAGGAATTTTATGGCTTGAATCCGGAAACGGTAACTGCTCAGGACGTGGTTACTATCGTGAAAGCATGGCAGAAAGCTGTGGTAGGGTTGGATAAAATGGTTTATGAAGACGCAAAGAAAGAGTTCTCGCTTTCTTCAATGACCGGATTCGGTGTTGATGGTTCTCGCGATGATATGAAACAGGATTTCGAACAAGTACGTGGTGACTTTGAAAGCAATACATTCGTGACTGCAGTTTTGAAACACATCGAGGACAAAACTGCTTTAGGAAATGAACTGATTAAACGAATCGAACATATACAATAAGTGAACCAAACTATGAATCGATGAGCGGTGGACATTGTACAATAAAGTACAATTCGTTCACCGTCTTCATTTGTACCTCGTCATTCTCCGTTATTCATTCTTAATTCTTCTTCTTTCCTTTCTCATTCTTCATTCTTAATTATTACCTTTGCCTCACTAACTAACATTACGTAATAAAATAAGAAACTTATGGCAACACCTCCGTTTAAGTATCAACCCATGTTTGAAAAGGGAAAAGATACAACTGAGTATTATCTGCTTACGAAAGACTATGTGTCGGTAAGTGAGTTTGAAGGAAACCCTATCCTGAAAATTGAGAAAGAAGGTCTGACTGCAATGGCCAATGCTGCTTTCCGTGATGTATCATTTATGCTTCGTCGTTCGCACAACGAACAGGTAGCAAAAATCTTGAACGATCCGGAAGCCAGCGAGAATGACAAGTACGTGGCACTGACTTTCCTGCGTAATGCAGAAGTGGCATCGAAAGGTATACTTCCATTCTGCCAGGATACCGGTACTGCTATTATTCACGGTGAAAAAGGACAGCAGGTATGGACAGGGTATTCTGACGAAGAGGCTCTTTCGCTGGGTGTTTACAAAACATATACTGAAGAAAATCTGCGTTACTCTCAGAATGCACCTCTGAATATGTATGATGAGGTAAATACAAAATGTAACCTTCCTGCACAGATTGACATTGAGGCTACTGAAGGTATGGAGTATGAATTTCTTTGTGTAACAAAAGGAGGTGGTTCTGCCAACAAAACATATTTGTATCAGGAAACAAAGGCAATTCTGAATCCGGGTACATTGGTTCCGTTCCTGGTTGAAAAGATGAAAACATTGGGAACTGCTGCTTGCCCTCCTTACCATATCGCTTTCGTTATCGGCGGTACTTCTGCCGAAAAGAATTTGCTGACAGTGAAGCTGGCTTCTACTCATTTCTATGATAACCTGCCGACAACAGGAAACGAATATGGTCGTGCATTCCGTGATGTCGAACTGGAGAAAGAAGTATTGGCAGAAGCTCACAAGATTGGCCTTGGCGCTCAATTCGGTGGTAAATATCTGGCTCATGACGTACGTATCATTCGTTTGCCCCGCCATGGTGCTTCTTGCCCGGTAGGTTTGGGAGTATCTTGCTCTGCCGACCGTAACATCAAATGTAAAATCAATAAAGAAGGTATCTGGATTGAGAAACTGGATTCAAATCCGGGCGAACTTATCCCGGCAGAATTACGTAAGGCAGGCGAAGGCGATGTTGTGAAGATTGACCTGAACCGTCCGATGTCCGAAATACTGAAAGAGTTGACTAAATATCCGGTATCTACCCGTTTGTCATTGAATGGTACGATTATCGTAGGTCGTGATATTGCTCACGCCAAGCTGAAAGAACGTTTGGACCGTGGCGAGGACCTGCCTCAATACATTAAGGATCATCCTATCTACTATGCAGGTCCGGCAAAAACTCCGGAAGGCATGGCTTGTGGTTCAATGGGCCCGACTACTGCAGGACGTATGGATTCGTATGTGGAACTGTTCCAGAGTCACGGTGGCAGCATGGTTATGCTGGCGAAAGGTAACCGTAGCCAGCAAGTGACGGATGCTTGTCAGAAATATGGTGGTTTCTATCTGGGCTCTATCGGTGGTCCGGCAGCTATCCTTGCTCAAAATAATATCAAGAGCATCGAATGTGTGGAATATCCGGAACTGGGCATGGAAGCTATCTGGAAGATTGAAGTAGAAGATTTCCCGGCATTCATTCTGGTAGATGATAAGGGCAATGACTTCTTCAAACAGTTAAAACCGTGGAATTGCACTAAATAATTTGTTTGCAGTTCTGATTCAATAAATGATTTATTTAAGGGATACCTGTCAAATTCGTATAGGCATCCCTTTTTTACTAACTCTCTTTTTCTAATCACTAACTATTATGAAACCACCGACAATCGAATTAAACAATCCGAAGAACCAACATATCGTCTGGTTGGATGTAGTACGCCTTATTGCCATGTTTACAGTTGTTTGCTGCCATTGTACCGACCCATTCAACTTCTATCCGGGCACAGCTCCCAATATTGGGGAAATAAAATTGTGGGGAGCCATTTACGGTGCTGTACTTCGTCCGTGTGTGCCTCTGTTTGTAATGATTACAGGCGCATTGCTCTTGCCTGTCCGGGGTGACGCTTCTACTTTTTATAAAAAACGTATTCCCCGTGTTTTTTATCCGTTCTTAATTTGGTCTATTATCTATAATCTTTTCCCTTGGATTACCGGCTTATTGGGGTTAGACCCAAAGATTATCCTTGATTTCTTTCCTTATTCCGGTGAAGAAGTGATGCAGCAATCCCTTTCAGTAGCTATACAATACATTCTGACAATTCCTTTTAACTTCTCCCTTTTGGCAGTGCACATGTGGTATATCTATCTGCTTATCGGACTCTATCTTTACCTGCCTGTTTTTTCGGCATGGGTGGAAAAAGCTTCGCAACGGGCTAAGTTAATGTTCCTGCTGGCTTGGGGAGTGACATTGTTGCTACCTTATTATTATCAGTTTGTTTCCTCTTACTTATGGGGCTCTTGCTCTTGGAATTCTTTTGGAATGTTATATGCATTTGCCGGTTTCAACGGATACTTATTGTTAGGACATTATCTGAAAGATCTCGATTGGAGCCTGAAGAAAACATTGGCAATCGGTATTCCGATGTTTGTGGTGGGGTATGTCGTGACGTTCTTTGGTTTCCGTTACATGACAGCTTTGCCGGATTGTACGGACGAAATGTTGGAACTCTTTTTTACCTATTGTTCTCTCAATGTGGTGATGATGACAATTCCTGTATTTATGTTGGCTAAGAAAGTCAATGTCCGTTCGGAAAGAGTACGGAAGGCATTGGCTAACCTGACCGTATGTGGTTTCGGTGTCTATATGATACATTACTTCTTTACCGGTCCGTCAGTGGTATTGGTAAGAACACTCAATATACCTATTCCTTTACAGATACCGATAGCTGCGATAGTCGCTTTTCTGGTGTCCTGGTTGATTGTAAACTTGGTGAATCGTATCGGTAAACCTGCTAAATACATCATGGGATAATCTGTAAAACGATATACTATAAACGCGATAAACGGTGAACAAACTGTGCAATATGCTGCCAGTTGTGTTCACCGTTCATCGTTTATTATTCACGTAGTTTTTCTATTCTTCCAGGTATTTTGTAATCTTTCCGCTGATTTGCAGCAAAGAGATCTCGCAAAGTTTGGTGTTATATTCTGCGGAGAGGATGCGTTCTTCTGCATCCAGCAAACTCTTTTGTGCTTCACGTACCTCAAAACCGGAAAGGTCTCCCTGTATATAACGATCCATGGCAATATCGTGATTATCTTTGGCAGTTACGAGGTTCTGACGTTCCAGATTCAGTAATTGAAGGTTGTTGCGATAAGCCTGCCATAAATTACTAAGGTCGGAGCGAAGGGCAAGCTCCAATTCCTGACGTTCCAGACGGCGGTTCTTGAAGGCAAGGGTTGCATTCCGCTTTTCACGGCGGCGGTTGCCGTCGAATATATTAAATCCGACAGTTACTCCGGCATTGAAGCCCAAGTTTCCCCTCCGGCTGGTTGCATTAATATCGTACTTATTAAAGGTATATCCATATCCCGTATTCAGTTTAAGGTACGGATAGTTACGTGAATTTACCTTTTTATAATCCAATTGCGCAAGTACCGTATTCTGATCTGCTTTCAGTAAAGAAGCGTTCGTTGCCAGTGTGCCATTCCATAACTCCTCAAATTTCAAATCCCCATGTACGTCGATCGTGGAGTCTTTGATTATAATAGCCTGATTAACATTCTTGTTAGCCATTAGCTCATTTAACTGGATACGCGATGAGTGCAGCAATTCCTGTTGTTTGATATATTGAGCACTGTCTGCATTGAAGTCTACTTTCGCCTGTTGATAATCCAATCCTGAGAACTTTCCGACAAGATGACTCGCTTCTGCTATACGCAGGCGTTCTTTGGAGAGCGACATTGCATAATGAAAGTTTTTCAGACGGATCTTCTGTTGGATAAAGTTGTAATATTCCGAGGTCAGGTCCGCAATGAAATCCTCAATGGCGATACGGGTGTTAGTTTCTCCCTGACGTTCCAATTCCTTCAACTGTTTGTACGTTGTACTGATATTGAATCCGTCGAAAATAGTCCAGTTGAGGTTAAGCCCGACGTTGACGGTCTGGTCATAGACCCCATTGTTTTTTGTAATCTCTCCGGTGGCACGGGCCTTACTTTCAATATTATCCAGGTTTCCGGTATATCCGGCAGAGAAATCCAATGTAGGGAAGTATCCTGCATTCCCTAACGTTGCATTGTTCTTGCTGATTTGTTCCTCGTTATGGACGATGCGCAACGAGTAATTGTTTTGCAGTCCTTCCTCCAAACACTCTTTCAGTGTGAGGACTTGTTGCGCCTTCGCAGTAGAAACTGACAAGAAGGCACATGCGGTAACTATATATATGATACGTTTCATGCAAATTCCTTTCTGTTTCATTCGGTTAGTTTTTTGATTCGGTTGGTCGAGATATAACTGTAAATAGCCGGTACGATATACATGGTAAGTAGGGTAGAAACGACCATACCACCTACTACTGCCGTACCCATGGCAATACGCTGATTACAGCCTTCTCCGGTGGCGAATGCCAACGGGATAAGTCCCAGAACTGTAGAAGCGCTTGTCATAAGAATCGGGCGGAGACGTTGCAGGGCGGCATCTTTGATAGCACTCATTTTATCCTCTCCGGCCTCCTGTTTCTGATTGGCAAATTCCACAATCAGGATACCGTTCTTTGCCACTAGACCAATCAGCATAATAATACCAATCTGACTGAAAATATTCATTGTTATATCTCCGAAATACATGAATACCAATGCTCCGGCAATAGCCAACGGTACTGTCAACATGATAATCAATGGATCTTTAAAACTCTCGAATTGCGCAGCCAGAATCAGGTAAATCAGAAGAATAGCCAAGACAAAGGCAAACATCAGACTGGAAGAACTCTCACGATATTCTTTGGAGTCACCCGCCAAAGCTGTTCGGAACGTGTCGTCCAATGTTTCCTTGGCAATCTTATCCATTTCGTCCAGTCCTTGTCCGATCGTTTTTCCGTCTGCCAATCCTGCGGAAATAGTAGCTGATACAAATCGGTTATACCGGTATAACTTTGGAGGAGCGATACCACTTTCCAACTCAATCAAGTTATCCAACTGAATCATATCCCCATTGCTGCTGCGAACATAAATGGCTTTCAAATCGGCCGGCTTATTCCTCTGCTGACGATTGATCTCGCCGAGAATCTCGTATTGCTTTCCGTTCATATAGAAATATCCCATACGCTGGCCACTCAATCCGTATTGCAATGTTTGAGCAATATTCTTGGTACTAACTCCCATGATACTGGACTTGTCACGGTTAATCTGAATACGGGCTTCCGGCTTACTGAACTTCAAGTCTACGTCTGCCATCTGAAAGACCGGATTCTCATATACTTTAGCCATAAACTTGGGCAGTACTTCTTCCAGCTTCTCCAGATTAGTAGCTTGAAGCACATACTGGACAGGCATACTTCCACGACGTCCTCCGAAAGAAGACTGCTGTTGCACAAACGAACGTGCCATTGTCTTGCTCCGTATTTCTTTCGAAATCTTTTCGGCAACTTCCATTTGCGTGTAGTTACGATCTTTCATGTCTTTCAGCGTGATACGCACGTTTCCGCTACCACTGGATACACGGGCGGTAACAGATTCTGCGTCAGGAAGAATGGAATCGACAAGCTGGTTGATATCTTCCGTATAATCCCGAATATATTCATAAGTGACACCCTCTGCACCTCGTGTGTTGATACTGATTTGAGAACGGTCTTCAAGAGGAGCCATTTCCGCAGGAATAGCATTCCATAGAACTCCAATCAGGCAAATAGTAATAAAAGTGAAAGGAAGGGCAATCCAACGTTTGTTCAAGAAAGCAGCTAGCGAACGGCTGTATAGCCGGTTCATGCCTTCAAAGAACGGTTCGGTCTTTGCATAGAACCAGCTTTGCTTTTCCCGTTTGATCAGTAGTTTGGTTGCCAACATCGGAGTGAAAGTCAGTGCCGCGAACGAAGAAATGATAACCGAACCCGAAATTACGATACTGAACTCTCGGAATAACCGTCCCGTCATACCGTCCATGAAGACAATCGGGAAGAATACGGCAACCAGTGTGATCGTCGTTGAAATAACAGCAAAGAAAATCTCTTTCGCTCCTTCGATCCCTGCCTCTTTCGGGCTCATTCCCTTTTCAATGCGGATGTAGATATTCTCCGTCATAACAATCGCATCGTCCACCACCAGTCCCACGGACAACACAATGGCAAGCATGGAAAGTACATTAATAGAGAATCCCGCCAGATACATAACGAAGAATGCTCCGATAAGGGAAACGGGAATCACGATACATGGTACCAGTGTCACACGCCAGTCGCGCAGGAAAAGGAAGATGATGATGATAACGAGTACAAAAGCCTCATATACAGTAGACTTAACCTCATTGATAGACGCACGAATAAATTTGGTGTTATCAAACCCATAATTATAGTGCACGTCTTCCGGCAAGTCTTTTTTCATTTGTTCCATACGCTGGTATACAGCGTCGGCGATTTCAATATGGTTTGCACCCGGCTGTGGAATTACTACCACGCCGACCATGGGTACGCCGTTCATCTTCATGTAGCTCTTGATGTCGGCTGGCCCCAACTCGGCACGTCCGATGTCACTGAAACGTACAATTCGGTTGTTCTCCTCCTTGATAATCAGGTCATTGAATTCATCTGCCGTGTGCATCAGTCCTAATGTACGGATCGTCAACTCGGTAGTATTTCCTTCGATACTACCGGAAGGAAGTTCTACGTTTTCATTGTCAACTGCATTTTTTACATCGATAGGAGTAATTCCGTAACCTGCCATTTTCACAGGGTCGAGCCAGAGACGCATGGAGTAACGTTTCTCTCCCCAGATAGACACACTACTTACATCGGAAATTGTTTGCAACTGTTCTTTGACTGTCAAATCTGCGATTTCACTCAACTCCAGCAGCGAACGTTTGTCACTTTGAAGAGCAACCATTAAGATAGGCATGGCGTCCGCATCCGCTTTTGATACGGTAGGAGGGTCACAGTCGCGAGGTAAATAACGTTGTGCACGTGAAACTTTATCACGAACGTCGTTTGCGGCGGTTTCCAGGTCGACAGACAATTCAAACTCTACGGTAATACGACTTTGTCCTTGCTGGCTGACACTGGATAAAGAACGGATACCGGGGATACCATTGATATTCTGTTCCAATGGTTCGGTTATCTGATTTTCGATAACATCGGCATTAGCTCCCGGATATGAGCAACTAACAGAGATAATCGGATTATCTACTGACGGATATTCGCGGACACCCAGATAATTGTACCCGATAAATCCGAACAGGAGAATAATGATTGTCAATACAGTGGCTAATACCGGGCGGCGTATACTTAATTCGGATATATTCATAAGGCGCTGGTATTAATCAATGTTATCAAGTTTCACAACCAGTCCGGTGCGGAGCTGCAGTGTTCCTGAAGTAATGATTGTATCTCCCATGTGTAGTCCTCTTATCACTTGCACTTCGGATGCTGTACGGATACCGGTAATAATATCCACCGGTTCGGCTTTCCCCGATTTATACAGGTAGACTTTATCTTTCCCCATTTCCGGCACAATAGCTTCCGTAGGGATAGCGATTGCATCGGGAATCTCTTCCTTTTTCAATAAAACACTGGTATAGCGTCCCGGCAGCAGGATGTGGTTTACATTCGGATAAAGTGCGCGGGCTGTGAATTGGTGCAGATTCGGGTCGATTGCCGATTCTACTGCATATACTTGTGCGCCGAAGGCATCTAGTTTACCTTCAACGCTGAAATTCAGGTTGGTTCCTTTTTTAATCTGCTTGGCATAACGTTCCGGTACGGAGAACTCTACTTTCAGCGGGGCGATTTTAGTCAGCTTCGCAACGACAGTGGTCGGAGAGGCGTACGTGCCGACACTGACCTGTCGGAGTCCGATAATCCCGTCAAACGGGGCACGGAGCTCGGTCAATTCGATATTCGCTTTCACTATTTCAATATCGGCATTCAGCGTTGCTAAATCTGTCTTAACTTGTTCGTAGGCTTCCTTGCTGACTGCATCCCGTTTCAGCAGGGCGTCCTGACGGAAAACACGGTCTTCTGCCAGTTTCAGTTGTGAAACCAGTCGTTGTAGTTGTGCCTGTAACTGTCGGTCGTTTACCTTGGCTAGTAACTGGCCTTTCTTGACAGGCGTACCTTCTTCAAAGTTGATTTCGACTATTTTTCCGGAAGTTTCGAAAGACAAATCTACTTCTTCATCTGGTAGAAGTACACCGGTAGTCGTAAATTCATCCGTCAATAATTGTGGTTTTATGACTTTGGCATTTACGTTTAAGATTTGTTTTCCTTTTTTTTGATTACCACCCATTACTTTGTCGGCGGCTGCCAGTTCGTCGTTTTTCTTTGGTAATCGTGAGTAGATTCCTCCTCCGATAATTCCGGCACCAACGAGGATAATGATGCCCCATTTAGTTTTCTTATTCATGGTTTAGTATCGTATGTATAGCATGTTATATAATATCTTCACAAACTTAGACACTCTCTGAAAGGAAAGGTTTAATGAGAGAAATGGTAAAAAAGAGTTAATCAATCGAAAGAAAAAAAGAGTGCTAGTAAGCAGCCCGGTACTTTCCTTCTTCTTTATCCTCCAGCATATTCAGATAAGAAGTATAGCGGGATTCGCTGATTAAATGCTCCTCTACCGCTTTGCGCACAGCACATCCCGGTTCGTGACGATGCGTGCAGTTGCCATATTTGCACTCGGCGGAAACTTTGAATATTTCAGGAAAATAATGACCAATTTCTTCTTCCTCCATATCGAATGTTCCGAAACCTTTGATGCCCGGAGTATCAATAATATATCCGTCTCCGTCTACCGGGAACATTTCGGAGAAAGTGGTGGTATGCATTCCCTTATTGTGATAAGTGGAGATTTCGCCGGTTTTTGTTTCAATTCCCGGCAGTATAGCATTGATAAGAGTCGATTTCCCTACTCCCGAATGTCCGGAGAAAAGAGTAATCTTACCTTCGAGCGCCTTTTTGATTTCGTCTAGTCCGTCACCGTTCTTTGCGGAAACCTTGAAACAAGGGTAGCCGATATGCGTATACAGGTTAATAAGTGCGTCCAGATAATGCAATTCTTCTTCGTTGTAAACGTCTACCTTATTAAATACTAATTTGACGGGAACCCGATAGGCTTCTGCGGACGCAAGAAAACGGTCGATAAAAATGGTGGAAGTCTCGGGATAGTTGACAGTTACCACCAACATACATTGGTCGAGGTTGGCGGCAAGTATATGCGATTGTTTAGAAAGATTGGAAGAACGACGGATGATGTAGTTCTTCCTATCTTCTATTTCGTTGATAAAAGCAGTGCCCTCTTGATTGGTTATAATCTGAACACGGTCGCCCACGGCTATCGGATTGGTACTGCGAATCCCTTTTAACCGGAAATTACCTTTGATCTTACATTCAATAAATTGTCCGTCGTCGGTTTTCACCTGGTACCAACTGCCCGTGTTTTTGATTACTAATCCGTGCACTTGCTTTTTGTTTTTTAAACGGTCATGATTTCTTTATCCTTTTCAGCCAGCATATCATCTATTTGCTTGATATACTTATCGTGGATTTTTTGCAGTTTGGCTTCCGCATTCTTCTGTTCATCTTCTGCCAATCCGTCTTTTACAGCTTTTTTCAGTGCGTCGATACCGTCACGGCGGGCGTTGCGTACGCTCACTTTGGCAGTTTCACCTTCTCCTTTACACTGTTTGGCCAGTTGTTTACGACGTTCTTCGGTCAATGGGGGAATACCGATACGGATTATTTCACCATTGTTTTCGGGCATGATGCCGAGATCAGAGTCGATAATGGCTTTTTCGATTACACGGAACATACTTTTGTCCCACGGCTTGATAGTGATGCTGCGTGCATCAGGAGTCGTTACGGCTGCTACATTGCTGATAGGAACCATGCTTCCGTAAGAATCTACGCGGATACCGTCCAACAGTCGGGTACTCGCTTTTCCGGCGCGGATATGTGCCAGCGCTTCTTCCAGATACATAATGGCCATATCCATTTTCTCTTGTGCATTGTCAAGGCAAGTCTTTACGTCTACCATATTTTTTGATAATTAAAGTTGCTATTCGATTGATTAAGTAGCAAAAGTATATTATTTTTTGTTCACCTGCAACAGCATACTCATCTTTTTTATGAGTGACTTACCGATGATGATTAGGGTAACTGCTGTAATAATCATCAGAATACCGACCATTAAGCGGGGTGTCAGCTTTTCGTGAAACAGAAGGACACCGAAAAATAAAGCGGTCACAGGTTCCAGAGCCCCCAGTATGGCGGTCGGAGTGGAACCTATGTAATGGATAGCCAATGCTGTGCAAACCAGTGATACGGCAGTAGGCAGGATAGCCAGTGCCAATACATCTCCCCAGAGCCACGCGGTAGGTATCACTTGCAAATCCGTCAGGAAGTTCAGACGGACGATGTAGACCGACAGACCGAACAAAATAGCGTAAAAAGTGAGTTTTGTTGTCGATAGGTTTTTCAGTGTCGAGCGGTTGACACCTACTATATATATGGCATAAGATAGCGATGATAGCAGGACAAAGATGATTCCAATGGTAGACAACGGTTTGCCTCCGTCTCCCTGATAAAGCAGGGCAATGCCGGCGAGAGCCAGTAGAATGGAAAAGACGGTGATTGCTGAAATCTTCTCTTTAAAGAACGCTCCCATAATGACCGCTACCATTACCGGATAAACGAACAGGATCGTTGACGCGATTCCTGCATCCATATAGTTGTAGCTCATGAACAGTAGTAAGGAAGAAAACGAAAACAAGAATCCCATAATAACCAGCGGAAGAATATCCGCTTTACGAAGGGCGAAAGATTGATGCTGCATCTTCATCAGTATCCCTAGTACGATGACAGCAAAAAAGTAACGATAAAATAAAACAGTATCGACGCTCATGCCGGCTGCATAGAGCGGGAGTGTAAAAAGAGGATTCATACCGTAACTTGCGGCGGCAATCGCTCCATAAATAAAACCTTTGGTTTTGCTGTTCATTGCTTTAAGTCTTTAAAATGGCGTGCAAAAGTACACAGTTCACTGATGATAAACAAGTGTTTAGCCTGTTGATAGTATAATTTAATCTTTCGTGTGCTAAAAACTATTATTTCGGCTGCATAAAACTAATCCTGTTTATGCGATCGGAAAATTAAATAAGTGTAGCCGGAAGAATAATTCTTAGGCAAATAGGGAAACTATATGCACGGAAGAAATTGTACCCTTAGAACCAAATCGCCTTTTTCATTGTATCCTATCCAATGCTTGGGAGTTTCTCGTCTTGTACAGATAAACAGGGGGCAGGTAAAATCCGGCTTCTCGGATTTGTTGAAGAAATTTATAGAAATTAATAGCGATAATGCGATAGGAGAGTATATATGCTCTGTCTATCGCTCATCGCTATAATAAATCCTAATTCCCTTATTTACCGGGAACGTCCTCTTTTTATAATTAGTTGTGTACAATTGTACCTATTTCTTCTCCGCTGATTACTTTTTTCAGATTGCCTACCGTATCCATGTCGAAAACGACAATGGGCAGGTTGTTTTCTTTGCACATACAAGTAGCCGTCAGATCCATTACTTTCAGGCCACGTTTCAGCACTTCATCGTAAGTGATGTCGTGGAACTTGGTTGCCGTAGGGTCTTTCTCCGGGTCGGCTGTATAAATGCCGTCCACACGAGTCCCTTTCAGCATCACGTCTGCCTCGATTTCGATTCCTCTCAATGAAGATCCTGTATCGGTAGTAAAGAAAGGATTTCCCGTTCCTGCAGACATGATGACGATTTCACCGTTTTCCATGTGTTCGATCGCTTTCCACTTACTATAAAATTCGCCGATCGGTTCCATGCGGACTGCTGTAAGCACACGGGCTTTCACCCCGGCAGCTACCAAGGCCGAACTCAATGCCAGACTATTGATAACAGTTGCCAGCATCCCCATTTGGTCGCCTTTCACACGGTCGAATCCTTTATTGGCTCCACTCAAACCACGGAAAATGTTTCCTCCGCCAATCACGATGCCGATCTGTACGCCTTGTTCATGAATTTCTTTGATTTGTGCAGCATATTCTGCCAGTCTTTTTTCATCAATGCCATATTGCTTTTCGCCCATAAGGCTTTCTCCGCTTAATTTCAGCAAGACTCTTTTATACTTTGCCATACCTTTTTTATTTTATTATTTGCCGCAAATATAGAGATAATTTATTGGATAGCCTCATTGCGGTACGATTACTTTTCTCACGATTTGCCTTCCGATAAAGGTTTGTACAATTCCTCTCAATGAAAGATAAATGAGGAAAGCGAGCCACAAAGCATGATTGCCTAAAAAGTCATGGAAAGCATAGTAGACGAGGAAAAAGCTGGCAGAAGCAATCAGCATTGAATAAAGCATGGAACGGGTGGCAGTGGCACCGATAAAAACTCCGTCCCACAGAAAAGCGGAAAAACCGGCCAACGGAATGGCGAGTGCCCAATAGAAGTAGGTGTCGGAAGCGTTTATTACTGAAGTGTCATTAGTCAGTAATTCGAGAAAGCCTTTTCCGCCTATTGCATACAAAAGGGTGAATGCTGCAGAAAGACCGACGCCCCAATAGAACAGGTGATTGACTGTGTTACGGAGAGCCGGTTGGTTTCTTGCGCCTATATAACGTCCTGCTAACGCTTCACCGGCATAAGCAAAACCGTCCATGATATAAGAAAAGAGAGTGAATAATTGCATGAGCAATGTGTTTACGGCTAATACGATCTCGCCTTGTGCGGCTCCGGCTGAAGTGAAAAACATAGTGACGATAACCAAGCAAAGTGTACGGAAGAATATATCCCGGTTGACCTGAAAGAAGCGGTACATAGCTTGTTTCTGCCATATCTCCCGCCAGGCAATTCGTTTGCGGAGTTTGCTGTAATAACGGATATATAGTAATATTGCCATTATGAACCCTGCATATTGGGCGATAAGGGTTCCAGTAGCTACTCCTGCCACTTTCATGTCCAGCAGATAGACAAGGCATAAGCTGGCTGTGATATTGACGATATTTTGCGTAATGGCGATATACATCGGGAAACGTGAATTTTGCATTCCGATAAACCAGCCTGCAAATCCATACAACCCTAACATGGCAGGTGCTCCCCAGATACAGATATAGAAATAGGTGGTTGCCAGTTGTTCAACTTCCGGAGTCGTCTGTATAAAAGTAAATGCAAGTTTTAGGATAGGATACTGGAGTATTAACAGACAGATTGCAATGGATAGACCGACGCCGACGGAGCGGAGTAATAACCGGGTGATTTCATTCAAGTCATGTTGCCCGTAAGCCTGCGAGGTCATGCCGCTCGTCCCCATACGGAGGAAACCGAAAATCCAGTAGATGATGTTGAATAACATTCCTCCTACGGCAATGGCTCCGATATAGGCCGGAGAACCGAGGTGACCGACGATAGTTACGTCAATCAATCCCAGTAAAGGGACGGTGATATTCGATATAATGGACGGTATGGCAATCTGTAATATGCGTCTGTTTTCGGAGTACAATTTTATATTTATCATCTTGTAGAAACACTTTTATCTAAATGATTGTTCTTTTCGTGAACAAAGGTACGTTTTTTATTTTTTTGTTGTATCTTTGTGTGTCACGAACTAAATAGCAATGTAACGGATTATGAGAACCTTAACTATATTTTTTTTGTCTCTGTTTTCACTGCCGCTGATGCTGAATGCACAGTCGGTTGATGAGATGTTGCAGAAAGTGTCTGCCGCTATTGAAGCCGGGCAGCAAGGGCAGGCTATGAGCTATTTCCGTCAAACGATTAGCTTGAATATAGATCGTACGGAAATGTATTATTGGACAAATATTGATAAGAGCAGTGAGATTAGTGTGAAGTTGGCTAACGAGCTGGCTATTGCATTTAGAAAGAAACGAAATTACGACAAAGCTTATCTGTTCTATAAAGAATTACTTCAAAAGGCTCCCAATAATGTAGCTTATCTGGAATCTTGTGCAGAAATGCAGGTATGTCGTGGGCAGGAAAAGGATGCTTTGCGAATGTATGAGATGATATTGCAACTGGATGCGGACAACTTAGCTGCTAACATCTTCTTGGGTAATTATTATTATCTAATGGCGGAACAGGAGAAAAAGAAGTTGGAAACCGATTATAAGAAAATTTCTTCCCCTACAAAGATGCAGTACGCACGATACCGCGATGGATTATCGAAATTATTTGCTACGGGATATGAAAAGGCAAGAAATTCTTTGCAGAAGGTTGTTTTAAGGTTTCCTTCTACGGAGGCGCAAAAGACGTTGGACAAGATATTTATAATAGAAAAAGAGGTGAAGCGCTAAGCGGTTCACCTCTTTTTCTATTATAAATGCTATTTTATCATTCTCATCGGAAGTTCCTGTTCCCCGGATAGCGTACGAGTAGTTGTTCTTTCTACTTTGGGACCGGGAACGAGAGGACTATGCATCAACACATAGCGAATACGTTCTTGCTGATTGGGAGTGAAACAGTTTACCCAAGATATATCATAGTCCATTATGTTGTTTGGAGTGGATGTTAGATTAGTGACGCAGTCTTTTCGTTCAAACAATTTGTTAAATTCGCTAAGACTCATGTTCTTTATGCCGTTCTTTGATTCGATATAACTTTGCATCCAATTGCTATATGCTTCTCTATCATAGGTTGGAGTGTCATCGCAATAGTCTGTGTCCATACATGTATTAAGTCCTTCATCATCCGATTCGGAGAATGTATGGAATAATCCGAGATAATGGGCTAATTCATGGGCGATTGTTGCCACTATATCAGTAGAACTGTATATTTTTTTAGATTCATTACTTGGTGTACTGTTTATATATGTATTATTAATAGAAATACAATGAGGATATTTGAGCGAACTGTGGCTGGGAATACCATTTAATTGATTTAGTCCTTCTAGATAATCGGGCTTGATTGTATATGGTAAATGAGATATACCTAAAATTACACCTTCAGAATTCTCATCTTGCTTGAAAGGGTAAAGCATGATATTTATGTATTTGTCGGTATCCCACAAATATTTAAGATTAGCTTTGTCTGTCATAAAAACCTCACAGTCTTGCACAGGATTGCTTACTTGAATTGGATGTACACCGGGCTCATCAAGTTTTACCCCTTGAGGATTTTCTGTGGCGAGAACAAATTCAAGGTTCATATCTACGCTGTTACTGCCCAAACGATTTTGATAATATTTATTGCAGGCTGTTATGATCTCCTGAATTCGTCCTTTTTTAATATTCTGTTGTTCATTCTGATAGAGAACATGAAAGACAACTGGAAGTTCATAATGATATTCTATTAGTGGAGGATCGGTGGAATCCGGTTTTGACTCCGGTTCGGAATCTTCACAGCCAATAAGCAACCATAATAATGGAAGCAGGAAAATTAATCTTGTTTTCATAAATAAGGGAGTTTTTCATATAAAACATTGGTTCCAAAGATAATGTTTAAATCAGTTCGTGGACTACTTATTTCAATAAATATTCCACTTCTTTAAACATATAACCTCTTTTTGTTTGTGTTTCGTCCTCTAAAATGAGTCTTCCTTCAGGTTCAACACAAACAATATTAGCCATAAATTCGCCATTGACGTCTTTATACCGGTACATTCCCTCTTTTCTAAAAAGCGACCTTTCATATTGGGCGGTTATGAGTGCCGTATTGTTTTTTTGAAGTAAGTCGTAATAAATTTGAATACGTAGCATTATATGCTCTAATATATTGAATATATCATATTGTTTTCCTGTGATCTGAAATAATGATACGGGATTGGGAGCAGAGCTGTGAAACACTTCCTGATTGATATTTATTCCTACTCCTGCAATGCTTTGGCTGATATTTCTTCCCATTAAGTCATTTTCTATCAACATTCCGCATATTTTCTTATCTTTCCAATAAATATCGTTCGGCCATTTAATAGAAATATCGGTGGTGTAAGTATCCAGTTCTTCCTTGATTGCTAATGATACAATTTGAGAGATAAGGAACTGTTGTCTGGCTTCCAAAAAGACTGGAAAAATCACAAAACTGAAAAGAAGGTTCTTATCAGGTTCTGCTTCCCACGAATTGCCACGTTGTCCTCGTCCGGACGTTTGAAAGTCTGCAACCACAGTGGTGAACTCTTCTGTTTGTTGTCGTGCGCAAAGAGCTTGCAAATAATTGTTGGTAGAGTTCGTTTCATTGATATGAACCAATGGGACCGGAAATCGTTTAGGGGAGCGCATCATATTCTGTACGTAGCTTTTTAGTAAACTTCTTGATTACTTCATCATAAGAATGATCGATCAGTTCTTTTATAAGTTTATCATCTGCGTCACTGTCGAAGCGGACGCTGTTCCAGTATTTCTTGTTGAAATGATAAGCTCCTTCGATGCCGGCATAATGTTCGCGCAGTTCAATCGCTTTTTCCGGATCACATTTTAATGCAATACTGTTTGCTCCTTCCAGATCAATAAGGGCAAACATCTTATTCATCACTTTTATGACAAGTGACACATCATCGAAAGGGAAAGATTCAGTTGCTCCTTTCTTGCTGAGGCAGTATTCTCTGACAGTTTCTACGTTCATAACTAATAATTATATAATAAATCTGTATACTCCGTGTTACTCTGTATTTTCTGTGATGAGCCTCGGAACTTCTTAGAATAAAGGAGGAAGAAATGCTTCCTTGATATGCTCAATCTCGAAATTGCCGTTTTCACCCACTACCGTAATGATATCGAAGCGAACCGGAATGTCAATCTGAAATAGCTTTATGTACGTATCCGCAGCACGTACTGTACGTCTTATTTTCGGTACATCCACAGCATCTTCCGGTTGAGCAAACTCGGTGTTACTGCGAGTCTTTACTTCCACGACCACCAGTTCATTATCTTTTGCTGCTACAATGTCCAGTTCGAAATGTCCTTTACGCCAGTTCCGGTGGCGGATGAGATAATCTTCCTTCTCAAGATAAGCCGCTGCTGCGTTTTCTCCGGCTTTCCCTAAATCATTATGTTTGGCCATCTTTTTTTGCAAATTTACTGCTTTTATTCTTTGTTTTTACAGAAGTAAAAGTAATTTTGCAGAAGATATGAGAAAAAGGAGTAAAAAGTGCCTGAAAATGCACGTCGAATGCACCAAACGGGAACGACGGATGAGCATTTTGTTGAGCGACGACGAACAACAGATTGTTGATCGTTATCTTGAGAAGTATAAGATAACGAACAAGTCACGTTGGCTTCGCGAGACGATTCTCATGTTTATTCACAAGAATATGGAAGAAGATTATCCGACCCTTTTTGGAGAACATGATATGAGACGATAAGAAGATGCTGGACGATACTTACTTCATGAAACAAGCCCTGATAGAGGCGGGCAAAGCTGCCGAACGGGGAGAAGTTCCGGTAGGGGCAGTCGTTGTCTGTAAGGAACGAATTATTGCACGTGCTCATAATCTCACAGAAACGTTGAATGATGTGACGGCTCATGCCGAAATGCAGGCTATCACTGCTGCTGCCAATGTGCTTGGTGGTAAGTATCTGAGTGAATGCACACTCTATGTTACTGTTGAACCTTGCGTGATGTGTGCCGGTGCCATTGCTTGGGCGCAGACTGGAAAGCTAGTGTTTGGTGCCGAAGATGAAAAACGCGGATATCAGAGATATGCGGCAGACGCTTTGCATCCTAAGACAGTTGTTGTAAAAGGCATATTGGCTGATGAATGTGCTGCTCTTATGAGAGAATTCTTTGCGGCGAAACGAAAATAAAATTTATTCTTTTATTTCCTCGAAATCTACATATTCACCATCATCTTGGGTGAATATTTTTTTGTGCTTTCTTGCCGAAGTATTCTCGGACAGAATTTCCTCTTCATCATCATTAGAATTGTACGACCCTTGATTGTAGCTTTGTTGGCTTTGTCCGGTCTTCCCGTGATGTGACGATGACGAACGGCGTCCGATCCCGAAAATTGTTCTTAACAGAAATCCTACAATCGAGAGGCCAAATACGATAATGGCAATAATAAAAAAGAGTATAAATAAAAGTATATGCATCGGGCTATGATTTTTTAGTTGTAACTTTGATAAAACTCATAGTACAACAAACGTGCCAAGAGATTGTTTATTTCATTTTTCTTGTAAAAAGTGAAAGTAAAATATACCATACAATGATGGCTGCAAAGCTGGCAATTTCCAGAAATACAAGGAAGGGAATGCAGATAATCAGGAATATAAAACTTATTTTGTTGTCCTTCCATGAGAGATTCTTGAATTTCAGGGAAAACATCGGTATCTCGGATACCAACAGCCACGAAAACAGACATACTAATATAAAAAGGTAGACAGGATGACAGGTTTCGGAGACCAGCAAGTCATGCGCGCCTGCCACTAAAGAACCCCAGAACAATGCATTTGCAGGAACTGGCAGCCCTACGAAAGAGCTTGTCTGCCGTGTGTCATTATTGAACTTGGCCAAGCGCAGCGCGGAGAATACGGAAATCAAAAATGCCGCATAGGGTAGGTAAGGAGCAATAAACTCCATGGTTGCCGGATAGTACATCTCTTTGAACAGAGAGAAGACAATCAATGAAGGAGCGACACCGAAACTGACGTCATCTGCCAATGAGTCCAGATCCTTTCCGATGATTGAGTGAGCGTTGAGTGCACGTGCCAGCAGTCCGTCGAAGAAATCGAAGATAGAGCTTAAAACGATGAAAAGTAATGCCAGCTCATATTTGGCTTCAAAAGCCATAACGCAGGCGATACAACCGGAGAAAAGGTTCAGGCAGGTTACTGTATTGGGAATATTATTTTTAATAACGTTTGTCATTGCGACCGAATTATTTAAGTTTGGCGATAACCGTCTGGTTACCGGTCGTTAACTGTCCCATACTGACACAAACTTCTGTACCAAGGGGCAAATATACATCCACACGGGAACCGAATTTGATGAATCCCATGTGCTCGTCAATATAACATTCTTCGCCTACTTCAGCATAGGTGACGATGCGGCGTGCCACAGCCCCAGCTATCTGGCGGGTAAGTATTTCTACTCCTTCCGGAGTTTCGATAACGACTGTCGAACGTTCGTTTTCCGTGCTGGCTTTCGGCAACCAGGCTTTCATAAAATTACCGTTGTGGTGGGCGACCTTCTTGATTGTTCCATCCACCGGATACCAGTTGGCGTGCACATTAACGATGCTCATAAAGATAGAAACCATTAACCGGCGGTCGTGGAAATATTCATTCTCGTCTACTTCTTCAATGACGACAATCTTTCCGTCGGCGGGGGCTACGACTATTTTTTCCGTATCTTGTCCGAAAAGGCGGATGGGACAGCGGAAGAAGTTCACCATTAGCAGATAGACAACGATGCTCGCCACTGCTACCACATAAAAAGGTATTTTGCAATCGATCCCCCAATAAAGAGCGGCATTAATCAATAGCAGCAGCAAGAAGCTACCCCATAATATATGTGTTCCTTCGCGGTGAATACGTATCTTTTTTAATTTCTTTAGTCGACCCATGAATGCTGTTTAATGATATTGTCTGCAAAAATATACTTAATTTAAAAAATCAGCAAGTAATTCAGCATAGAAATGTGAATGTTGATAACTTTTTGAGGATTATTTTTGTTTATAACGCGGGAGGTAGTAATTTTATGCCTTCAAATAAAGACTTATCATTATGCAGGATTTCGTTCATTTACACGTCCATACGCAATATTCCCTTTTGGACGGTCAGGCTAGCGTCGCTCGTCTGGTCGATAAAGCAATGCAGAATGGAATGAAGGGTATTGCCGTGACCGATCATGGAAATATGTTCGGTATTAAGGAATTTACGAACTACGTCAATAAGAAGAATAGTGGTCCGAAAGGTGAAATCAAGGACCTGAAAAAACGGTTGGTGGGAATTGAAGCCGGCTCCATAGAGTGTGAAGATAAAGAGGCGGAGGTTGCAGCTTGTAAAGCAAAGATAGTGGAGGCGGAAAACAAACTGTTCAAACCGATTATTGGGTGCGAAATGTATGTTGCCCGCCGCACAATGGATCTGAAAGAAGGCAAACAGGACCAGAGCGGTTATCACTTGATTGTATTAGCCAAGAATGAGACTGGCTATCATAACCTTATAAAATTAGTATCGCACGCATGGACGCGCGGATATTATATGCGTCCGCGTACAGACCGCAGCGAACTGGAAAAATATCACGAAGGATTAATGGTTTGTTCCGCTTGTCTCGGTGGCGAGATACCGAAGCGGATTACCAATGACCAGTTTGCCGAAGCGGAAGAAGCTATTCAGTGGTATAAGAACCTGTTCGGCGATGATTTTTACCTTGAAATGCAGCGCCATAAAGCAACTGTTCCCCGGGCCAATCACGAGTGCTACCCTTTGCAGGTAAAAGTGAACAAATATCTTATGGAATATTCCAAGAAGTTCAATGTCAAGTTGGTTTGTACAAATGACGTTCATTTCGTGGATGAAGAAAATGCCGAAGCACATGACCGTCTGATCTGTTTGAGTACCGGTAAGGATCTGGATGATCCTACCCGTATGCTCTATACCAAGCAGGAATGGATGAAGACACGAGAAGAGATGAACGAGCTCTTTGCCGATGTGCCGGAAGCGTTGAGCAATACATTGGAACTTCTCGATAAAGTAGAATATTACTCTATCGACCATGCCCCTATCATGCCTACTTTTGCCATTCCCGAGGATTTCGGAACGGAAGAAGAATACCGGCAGAAGTTTACGGAGAAAGACCTTTATGATGAGTTCACTCAAGATGAGCATGGCAATGTGGTGTTGAGTGAAGAAGATGGAAAGGCGAAAATCAAGCGTCTGGGCGGATATGATAAATTGTATCGTATCAAACTTGAAGGGGACTATCTGGCTAAACTGGCTTTCGACGGAGCAAAAAGAATATATGGTGAACCGTTGACGGAGGAAGTGAAGGAGCGTATGAACTTCGAATTGTACATCATGAAGACGATGGGTTTCCCCGGATACTTCTTGATTGTGCAGGACTTTATCAACGCCGCTCGCAAAGAGCTCGGAGTGTCGGTAGGTCCGGGACGTGGTTCGGCTGCCGGTTCGGCGGTGGCCTACTGTCTGGGTATCACAAAGATCGACCCTATCCAGTACGACTTACTGTTCGAGCGTTTCCTGAACCCGGACCGTATCTCATTACCTGATATTGATGTGGACTTTGATGATGACGGTCGTGGCGAGGTACTTCGTTGGGTAACGAATAAATATGGTCAAGAGAAGGTGGCTCATATCATCACGTATGGCACAATGGCTACGAAACTGGCTATCAAGGACGTTGCCCGTGTGCAGAAACTCCCTCTCTCGGAATCCGACCGTCTGGCTAAACTAGTACCCGATAAGATTCCCGATAAGAAACTGAATCTCCGCAATGCGATAGAATATGTCCCGGAGTTGCAGGCTGCCGAAGCCTCTTCCGATCCTTTGGTACGGGATACGATCAAGTATGCCAAGATGCTCGAAGGAAACGTTCGTGGCACTGGTGTGCATGCCTGCGGTACGATTATTTGTCGTGATGATATTACCGACTGGGTGCCTGTCAGCACTGCCGATGATAAGGAGACAGGTGAAAAAATGCTTGTCACCCAATATGAAGGTTCGGTGATTGAAGATACCGGATTAATCAAAATGGACTTCCTCGGACTGAAAACTCTTTCCATTATTAAGGAAGCCGTCGAGAATATCCGCCTGAGCCGCAGCTTGGAAATTGATGTAGACCAGATAGATATTAACGACCCTGCCACTTACAAACTATATAGTGATGGACGCACAATTGGTACATTCCAGTTTGAATCTGCCGGTATGCAGAAGTATCTGCGCGAATTACAGCCTTCTACTTTTGAGGATTTGATAGCCATGAATGCTCTGTACCGTCCGGGACCTATGGATTATATTCCTGATTTTATCGACCGCAAGCATGGACGCAAGCCTATCGAGTATGATATTCCGGTTATGGAGAAATACTTGAAAGATACCTACGGAATCACGGTATATCAGGAACAGGTGATGCTTTTGTCACGTCTGCTGGCAGACTTTACCCGTGGTGAGTCCGACGCCCTTCGTAAAGCAATGGGTAAGAAGTTGCGTGACAAGCTGGATCACATGAAACCTAAATTTATTGAAGGAGGACGTAAGAACGGACACGACCCGAAAGTACTTGAAAAGATTTGGACGGACTGGGAAAAGTTTGCGTCTTACGCTTTCAATAAGTCACACGCTACCTGTTACTCATGGGTCGCTTACCAGACAGCTTATCTGAAAGCAAACTACCCATCTGAATATATGGCGGCTGTAATGAGCCGAAGCTTGTCGAACATCACGGACATCACGAAGTTGATGGACGAATGTAAGGCAATGGGTATCCAGACATTGGGACCGGATGTAAATGAGAGTAACCTGAAGTTTACGGTAAATCATGATGGTAATATCCGTTTCGGACTCGGTGCCGTGAAAGGAGTAGGTGAGGCTGCTGTACAAAGCATCATGGAGGAGCGTAAGAAGAACGGTCCTTTCCTTGGAATCTTCGACTTTGTGCAACGCGTCAACCTGAATGCCTGTAACAAGAAAAATATGGAATGCCTGGCATTGGCCGGCGGATTCGACAGTTTCTCAGAGCTGAAACGTGA
The DNA here is from genome assembly GCF_001915455.1 of Bacteroides sp. 43_46. Taxonomy (NCBI): domain Bacteria; kingdom Pseudomonadati; phylum Bacteroidota; class Bacteroidia; order Bacteroidales; family Bacteroidaceae; genus Bacteroides; species Bacteroides sp. 43_46. Next base: position 51,984 of record NZ_MNQN01000096.1, read on the forward strand.
ACAGTATTTTGCCGCTAACTCGAAAGGTGAATTATTCTTGGAAACATTGATGCGTTATGGCAACCGCTATCAGGCAGACAAAGCTGCTGCCGTCAATTCTCTGTTCGGAGGCGAAAACGTAATTGACGTCGCTACCCCCGAAATTCCGCAGGGAGTGGAACGTTGGAGCGATCTCGACCGCTTGAACCGTGAACGTGACTTGGTTGGTATCTATCTTTCCGCTCATCCGTTGGATGAATTTTCCATTGTGCTGGAACACGTTTGCAATACTCGTATGAGCGAACTGGAAGATAAAGCAGCCCTGGCAGGACGCGAAATAACCATGGGAGGAATTGTGACCAGTGTTCGTCGTGGAGTCAGCAAGAATGGTAATCCGTATGGCATTGCCAAGATTGAGGACTATTCCGGCTCTACCGAAATCCCGTTTTGGGGAAATGACTGGGTGACTTATCAAGGGTACCTCAATGAAGGAACTTTCCTGTATATCAAGGCCCGTTGCCAAGCCAAACAGTGGCGGCAGGATGAACTGGAAATCAAGATTACCTCTATGGAACTTCTTCCGGATGTGAAAGAAGAACTGGTACAGAAAATCACGATTATTATTCCTTTGTCGGTATTGAATACAGCTCTGGTTACTGAACTGGCAACCCTCACGAAAGAGTCTCCGGGCAATACGGAACTTTATTTTAAGGTGACGGATGACAGCGATACCAACCACATGTCGGTCGATCTGATTTCCCGCCCCATCAAACTTTCGGTGGGAAGAGATTTAATAACATATTTAAAAGAGCGTCCGGAACTTGGATTCCGCATAAATTGATTATATTTGTAGCGCAATAAAAACGAGAAGATATATATTAATAATAAACTTAATACTTATAAGAAATGGCTTTAGAAATTACAGACAGCAACTATAAGGAAGTTCTTGCAGAAGGCAAGCCGGTTGTTGTTGATTTTTGGGCTCCTTGGTGTGGCCCTTGCAAAATGGTGGCTCCTATTATTGAAGAATTGGCAGCAGAGTTTGAAGGACAAGTAATCATCGGTAAGTGTGATGTGGATGAAAATGGCGATATGGCTGCCGAATACGGCATCCGCAATATCCCTACCGTCCTGTTTTTCAAGAATGGTGAGATTGTGGACAAGCAGGTCGGTGCAGTCGGCAAACCTGTATTCGTAGAAAAAGTAAAGAAGCTTTTATAGTCGATCATACTTAAGACTTAAAATATATGGGACTGGAAGACGATTTTTTATTAGCAGATGCCGATGATGAAAAGACCATCGAGTTTATCAAAAACTATCTGCCTCAAGAACTGAAAGAGAAGTTCTCGGACGATGAGTTGTATTATTTCCTTGACTTAATCGACGAGTATTACTCTGAAAGTGGAATTCTCGACGCTCAACCCGATGAAGACGGCTACGTTGACATCGACTTGGAAGAAGTGGTGGCTTACATCGTAAAAGAAGCCAAAAAGGATGAAATGGGAGAATACGATCCCGAAGAAGTCCTCTTTGTGGTTCAGGGAGAAATGGAATACGGAGACTCTCTGGGACAAGCGGACTAGAACGCGGTGTCCGGTCTCATAGTGGATAATACAAAATAAAAGAGGCTGCCTCATTTTGAAGTGCACCCCAAAAGTTAGACAAAAAACTTTTGGGGTGCATTCTTTATGAAATACACTTTTGAAAAAAAGCTCAATATAGTGAGCAGGGTAAAAGCCGGTTGTCCAATTAGACAGTTGGCAAAAGAAAACAACCTACACGAGAATAAAATTCTCGATTGGGTACGTTTATATGATAGATACGGGGTTGATATCCTAAGAAAACGTTCCAAGATAAAGCCTACAAGTGATTTTAAGGAACAGGTTGTACGCGAGATATTGGAAAAAGGATTACCTTTGTCCCATGCATTGATAAAGTACCGTATAAGCCGTACAGCACTTGAAGGCTGGGTTCGTACGGTTCGTAAACATGGATATCCGGAATTACATATATTTAGACGTAAAGGCAGACCTTCTCAAACTATGGCAAGACCTAAGAAAAAAGAACCTCAGACAGAATTGGAAAAGCTTCAGGCGGAAAACTTGCGCCTGAGGGCAGAGAATGCGTTACTAAAAAAAGTGAAGGCCTTAGTCGAGGAACAGGAAGCCCGGGCACGTCTCAATGGGCAGAAGCCATCGACGAACTAAGGTCCGAATATCCTCTTGACTTATTATTGGAGTTAAGAAAGATGGCTCGTTCCGTATTCTATTATCATCTGAAACGGCTTGAGGAACCAGATAAATACGCAGTGGAGAAAGAAGAAATCAAATCCATTTTCCATGAGCACAAAGGACGTTATGGCTATAGACGTGTCACTTGGGAGATGCGGAACCGTGGTTATGTCATCAACCACAAGACCGTGCAGCGTCTCATGACAGAAATGCATATCAAATGCAAGATGCGCAAGGTGCGTTATCGTTCTTATAAAGGAGAAGTTGGCAGTCTCGCCCCAAACATAATCGGGCGTAACTTTGTTGCTACTGAGCCAAACCGTAAATGGGCGACTGATGTAACACAGATAAATATAGGGGCTACGAAACTATATCTGTCGTCTATTCTTGATATGTTCAATGGTGAGATTATTTCCCATAACATATCTAACAGCCCTAATCTTGAACAAATATATGACATGCTCGATAAAGCATTTGATAAGTGTGATAACCTTGACGGACTCGTACTTCATTCTGATCAAGGTTGGCAATACCAACACTTCGGATATCGGAAAAGGCTTGAAGGACATCATATAATTCAAAGTATGTCGAGAAAGGGAAATTGTCTGGACAACTCTATGATGGAGAATTTTTTCGGAATTATGAAATCTGAGCTTCTATACGCTGAAAAGTTCGAGTCTCCGGAAGACTTCACAAAGGCTTTGGAAGAATATATAGATTATTATAATAATAAAAGAATCAAGTCCCGGTTAAAAGGAAAGAGTCCAGTACAATACCGAACTCTTTCTATAACTGGATAATGTTTAACCAGTCCAAATTTTTGGGGTCACTTCATTTTTCTATTTTGAGACAGCCTCTTTCTGCGTAGGGAAATTGAAATTTCTAACCGTGGAAACTAGAGTTCCCAAGTGCGGAAACGACAATGAACGCATCGCTACGGATCTTTGGTACAAAGGGAACGGGCAGTAAATAAAGTAGTCTTTATATCTCTTCCAATGCATAATACTGATAATCCCGAAGCACTGTTTGAAGGAATTTCTCCTGATTGTTGTCGCGTGGAGTAATGGAAAGCAACTCCTGCACCTTTTGGGCTAGTAGCAAGATACGTCGCGGACGGTCTTTCTCACCGGATTGCAGTGTTCGTGTAATGACATTTACCTGTTCGAGTGATAAATCGGCGGATTGCGGATAGACCGGATGATAATCTTTGGTCAGATAGTCAAATTCATCAAGGCTGACGTGTATCTTACGATAGTTTTTTTCCTTAATCACCATTGTTCCGGCAGCAAGATCCCCTATTCGTTGACTGTTTTTTGTCAACAGGACCACTAGAATGCCTAAACCGCCCGTAATTGGACCGTCAATAGGAAAAAGCAGCCAGCGCAACAGGTAAGAGCTGATACTGGGGGTGGTACCGTCGGCTTTGACAACACGGATATTCATTATACGCTTGCCGAAACTCTGCCCGTGGTTGAATGTCTCGCAAAGAAAAGAATAACCGAGTATCGGTAAATAAATGACGCAGAGAAAGAAAATGAGGGTAAATCCCGAAGGCAACCGCAGTTCGGTTAAGAGGGTGGCAGTAGAATATACGTAGATTACGATTAGGAAATAATCGATAACTAATGCCAACAGTCGTTCGCCAATACTGGCGGGCGTCTGGCTGATACGGACGAATTGGCCGGTTATAATCGTAGATTCTGCCATTTCTGATTAAACATTCTTAGGATTCCGTTGCAAATATATCATATTTCTCTTACTTTTGCTTCCGGTTTCGGACAAAACTTATCCGAAATCCCTTGGAAAGCATGAAAGAAGTTACGTTTATCCGTCGGAACATTGAAAAATGGAAGGAAACCGAAAAGGTAGTGGAGCAGGCCGCGGGCTTGTCTCCCGACCAACTTGCCGGCGTATATACGGATTTGACTGCTGATCTGGCATTTGCCCAGACACATTTTCCGACTTCACGCATTACTATCTATCTGAATAATCTTGCTTCGGCACTGCATAACGAGATTTACCGGAACAAACGGGAAAAGTGGTCGCGAATCATCACGTTCTGGACGCGTGAAGTTCCGCAGACAATGTATGATGCCCGGCGTGAACTGCTGACTTCCTTCATTATCTTTATTGTCAGCGTGCTGATAGGAGTGATATCCGCTGCGAATGACCCGAACTTTGTCCGCCTGATTTTAGGGAACGGCTATGTGGATATGACTTTGGATAATATTGCCAACGGTGAGCCAATGGCGGTCTACAACGTCTCGGACGAAGTGCCGATGTTCTTGGGAATTACGCTTAACAATGTGATGGTTTCTTTCAATTGTTTTGCAATGGGGCTGTTGACTAGTTTCGGTACAGGATATATGTTACTTAGAAACGGAATCATGATAGGTGCCTTTCAAACCTTCTTTTATCAGCACGATTTGCTTTGGGAATCCAGTCTTGCTATCTGGCTGCATGGAACGCTTGAAATCTGGGCAATTATTGTGGCTGGTGCCGCCGGACTGGCTTTAGGTAACGGTTGGCTTTTCCCCGGCACCTATTCACGGTTGGAGTCTTTCCGTCGGGGTGCAAAGAAGGGAGTAAAGATTGTCATAGGTACCGTTCCCGTATTTGTAATGGCAGGTTTTATTGAAGGCTTTGTCACCCGACATACGGAACTGCCGGATCTGTTGAGGCTTGGATTCATTCTACTTTCGTTGTCATTTATTATTTTCTACTATATTTATTTACCAAATAGAAAAAAACATGGAATCACAGAAACCTAAGATCGCGATGTATGTGAAACGTCCTTTCGGTGAAAAGTTAAACGCTTCTTTTGATTTTCTAAAAGAGAATTGGAAATTGTTGTTGAAGTTTACTACTTATCTGTTGTTGCCTCTTTGCCTTATTCAGGCGTTGAGCCTGAACGGATTAATGAGCGGGGCATTGTCGATATCCGCTATCGCAAGTAGTACGGCAATGGCTGCGTCTTCTTCTTCGCTCATTGCTTTCGGCTCTTATTATGGATTATATATGTTCCTTTATCTGATTGGAATAATCCTCCTGACATCGTTGGTCTATGGGCTGATCCGGACATATAATGAACGCGAAGAACGCTTGCAGGGAGTAACTTTGGGTATGCTGAAACCTCGGTTGTTCCGTAATATAAAAAGACTGCTACTGATGACAGGTGCTTGTATATTACTGGTACTGTTTGTTGGTATTTTTGTAGGTCTTCTGGTTGCTTTGACGCCTTTCACATTGTTTCTGACTATTCCGTTTATCATAGCTTTCTCCGTACCGCTTGCTCTGTTGGCGCCCATTTATTTGTTTGAGGATATCACTTTAATGGAGGCTTTCAAGAAAACTTTCCGGTTGGGATTTGCTACTTGGGGAGGTGTCTTTCTAGTTTCATTGTTAATGGGAATTATAGCTAACGTCCTGCAAGGAGTAACGATGATGCCTTGGTATATTGCTACTGTCGTGAAGTACTTTTTTGCAATGAGTGATGTCGGTGGAAGTGGTGAGGTTACTGTATCGGCAGGATATAGTTTCTTCCTCTACTTAATGGCGATTATTCAGACATTCGGCGCTTACCTGGCAATGATTTTCACCTTTGTCGGCATGGCTTATCAATACGGGCACGCCTCGGAAGTGGTGGACAGCATTACGGTGGAAACTGATATTGATAATTTTGATAAACTCTAAAAACAGGTTCAGGTAGATGATGACTTCCCCAGCTGATACATTGGTTTGTGATTCTGCACAGCTTGCGGCTTTCCGGTCCGATGCTGCGTATGATTATAATCGTGAGCTGATAACTCCGGAAATTAATATTTTCGAGTGGATTCGCGGTCAGTTCGGGGAGTTGTTGGGTAAAATATTCGGTAGCCGTTTTGCGGAGGAGTATTCCGGGCTTATCATGATTTGCCTAGCCATTCTTCTTTTGCTTCTGATTGTTTGGTTTGTTTACAAAAAACGTCCCGAACTGTTCATGCGTTCGCATAAAAATTCACTTCCGTATACTGTTGAGGAAGATACCATTTATGGCGTTGATTTTCCGAAAGGCATTGATGAAGCACTGTCCCGTCGGGATTACAGGGAAGCGATACGTTTGCTCTATTTGCAGACACTGAAACAGTTGAGCGACGCCGAACGTATTGACTGGCAGCTTTATAAGACACCTACGCAATATATCTATGAAGTGCGGCTGCCGGCTTTCCGGCAAATGACCAACCACTTCCTGCGGGTACGTTACGGTAACTTCGAAGCGACGGAAGAACTTTTCCGTGAGATGCAGGCATTGCAGGAAGAAATAGAGAAAGGAGGCGCTGTATGAAAGGAAGCCACTGGTTTATCATTTTCATTGTAGCCTTTTTGGTCATAATGTTCGCTGTGGAATATCACCTGCCGAAGAAGTTTGTGTGGACACCTACTTTCGGTCATTATGATGACCAGCCTTTCGGATGTGCGGTGTTCGATAGCCTGTTGTCTGCTTCTTTGCCCAATGGATACACATTGTCGAAAAAGACATTCTATCAGTTGGAGGAGGAAGACACGTTGCATAGCCGGGGAATACTGGCAGTTGCCCATGACATGGCATTGACGGACATTGATGTGAAGTCTCTCCTGAAAATGGCGGAACGGGGAAATAAGGTTATGCTGGCGAGCACTATGTTCAGCCGGTACTTGAAGGATACATTGAACTTTGAATCTTATCGTTTTTATTTCAGTCCGTTGGCTCTCAAGAAATATGCCACTTCGTTGTTGGCAAAAGATAGTTTATGCTGGGTGGGAGATTCGGCAGTCTATTCCCCGCGAACGTTCTATTTCTACCCTCAGCTTTGTTCCTCCTATTTCTGGGGCGATTCGTTGCCGGGAAAAGAGTTGGCGAGGAAAGCGCTTCATGTGAATGAGTACCGGTATGAGGTAGAAGTCGATTCCGTATCTACGGAATCGGAGCAGGACACACTTCGTTATGTTCCTGTAGCTATGACCTGTCCGGTTGGGAAAGGGGAGGTGATTCTTGTCTCCACTCCTTTGATTTTTACCAATTACGGTATACTCGACGGGAATAATTCGGCTTACATATTCCGCTTGTTATCTCAAATGGGCGAGTTTCCTGTTGTCCGTACCGAAGGATATGTCAAAGAGACGGCGGAAACGCAGCAGTCTCCTTTCCGTTACCTTCTTTCCCGGCAACCGCTTCGCTGGGCGTTGTATCTGACGATGATTGCCATACTGCTGTTTATGATATTTACGGCACGGAGACGGCAACGTGTAATACCGGTTATCCGCGAACCGGAAAACAAATCCCTCGAGTTTACCGAACTGATAGGGACTCTGTATTATCAGAAGAAAGATCATGCAGACTTGGTCCATAAGAAGTTTATCTACTTTGCGGAAGAATTGAGAAGAGAGATTCAGGTGGATATAGAGGAAGTGGCGGACGATGAACGCTCTTTCCGCCGGATTGCGCAGAAGACGGGAATGGATGCGGAGGAAATCGGTACGTTTGTCCGCGAAGTCCGCCCGGTGATTTACGGCGGCCGCGTCATTTCTGCGGAACAGATGAAACTGTATATAGATAAAATGAGTGAAATAATCAATCATATATAAAGAAGAAACTTATGGAAGAGAACACTGAACAACGGATAGATTTAACTCTCTTTTCCGAGAAGATACAAGGACTGAAAGAACGGATTGCCTCCGTCATAGTCGGTCAGGAACAAACGGTGGACTTGGTGCTGACGGCTATTCTGGCAAACGGTCATGTGCTGATAGAAGGTGTGCCGGGAGTAGCGAAAACGTTGCTGGCCCGTCTCACGGCCCGGTTGATTGATGCAGACTTCAGCCGCATCCAGTTTACCCCGGATTTAATGCCGAGCGATGTGTTGGGAACGACCGTATTCAACATGAAGACGAATGAGTTTGATTTTCATAAGGGGCCGATATTTGCGGATATTGTATTGGTGGATGAGATAAACCGTGCTCCTGCCAAAACGCAGTCGGCCTTGTTTGAAGTAATGGAAGAACGTCAGATAAGTATTGACGGGACGACACACCGAATGGGAGAACTCTATACGATTTTGGCTACCCAGAATCCGGTGGAACAGGAAGGGACTTACAAACTTCCCGAAGCGCAGCTCGACCGCTTCCTGATGAAGATTACTATGGATTATCCCTCATTGGATGAAGAAGTGAATATTCTGGAACGTCATCACTTCAATGCCGCCTTGGTGAAACTTGATGATATCACACCTGCTCTTACGAAGGAAGAGTTGTTGACGCTCCGTGCTTTTATGAAGAATGTGTTTGTTGACCGCACGTTGCTTCAGTACATTGCCCTGATTGTGCAGCAGACACGTACCAGCAAAGCTGTGTATCTGGGAGCTTCTCCACGTGCGTCCGTTGCTATGATGCAGGCGTCCAAAGCCTATGCTCTCTTGCAGGGACGTGATTTTGTGACACCGGAAGATATTAAGTTTGTGGCTCCGTATGTGCTTCAACATCGTCTGATTCTGACTGCCGAAGCGGAAATGGAAGGCTATTCTCCGGTGAAGGTGACGCAGCGTTTGATTGACAAGGTTGAGGTTCCGAAATAGATAATGCATGATAGTCCAACTGTCATGTTCCGATTACGGTCTTTAGTTTTTAACTCTTAATTTTTAGCAGACAAGTTGTATTTAACGAATCGTTTCTATATTGTCTTTGTGTTGGTTATCCTGTTTCTGGGTAGCGGATATGCGTTTGCTCCGTTGTTTGTTGTCGGGCAGTGGGCGCTTGTGGCTTTGATTGCGTTAGTGTCGGCGGACGGATTTCTACTTTATCGTACCAACGCGATTCAGGCAGAACGTCACTGTGCCGACCGTTTCTCCAATGGCGATGAAAACGAAGTGGCTATCCGTGTGGAAAATAGTTATCCGCGTCCCGTCTCTTTGGAGATTATCGACGAGATTCCTTTTATCTTCCAACAGCGGAATATCAATTTCCGGATACAGCTTCAGGCAAATGAAGGGAAAACGATTAGTTATCGTCTCCGCCCTACGCAGCGGGGTGTTTACTCTTTCGGGCGGATCAGGGTGTTTGTAACCGGTCGGATCGGATTGATTTCCCGGCGTTATACTTGTGGGGAGCCGTTGGATATCAAGGTATATCCTTCTTATCTGATGTTGCACCAATATGAGTTGCTGGCTATGAGCGACAATCTGACCGAATTGGGGATAAAGCGTATTCGCAGAGTGGGGCATCATACGGAATTCGAACAGATAAAGGAATACGTCAAAGGGGATGATTACCGGACGATAAACTGGAAGGCAAGTGCCCGCCGGCATGAGCTAATGGTGAATGTTTATCAGGATGAACGTTCCCAACAAATTTATAATGTGATTGATAAGGGGCGCATTATGCAGCAAGCTTTTCGCGGTATGACGTTACTCGATTATGCAGTCAATGCATCGTTGGTGCTTTCGTATGTTGCGATGAGAAAGGATGATAAAACCGGCCTGGTAACTTTCGATGAACATTTCGACACCTTTGTGCCGGCTTCCAAGCAACCCGGACATATGCAGACATTGCTCGAAAATCTTTATAGCCAGCAGACTACTTTTGGCGAAACGGATTTCTCCGCTCTTTGTGTTCATCTGAACAAGCATGTCAGCAAGCGCAGTCTTTTGGTGCTATATACTAATTTCTCCAGTATGGGTAGCATGAACCGTCAGTTGGCTTATTTGAAACAACTGAATCGTCAGCACCGTCTTCTTGTGGTCTTTTTCGAGGATGCCGATTTGAAAGAATATATCGCCAACCCTGCCAGGGATACGGAAGGCTACTATCGCCATGTCATAGCGGAGAAGTTTGCTTTTGAAAAACGGTTGATTGTTTCCACCTTGAAGCAGAATGGAATCTATTCTTTATTGACCACGCCGGAGAATCTTTCGATTGATGTGATTAATAAGTACTTGGAGATGAAGTCACGGCAATTGCTATAGCTTTCTGTGTTTCTACAAAGAAGAAGATAGCCATTCCTATTAAGATAACTCCGAGTATTCCATAAAAGAGTCGTGCCCGGTTGCGCCCTACGTTCCGGACAATGGTTTGTGCATTGCGGGTGGTAAAGAACCAGTTCCAGTTGAGCAATGACGCCAGCAGGGAGATGATCCCTGCCAGTGCAAAAATTCCTTGTACAATATATTGTCCGGTCATAGTTTGATGACTCTGCTTCCGTCCTCCAGTTCTTCAATCGTAACTTTTACGGCATCGCCTGGCAGCAGTTCTTCTACAAGTTCCGGCCATTCGATGAAGCAAAGGGCACCGCTGTAAAAATAATCTTCGTAGCCCATGTCGTACACTTCACTCAGTTTCTTGATGCGGTAAAAGTCAAAGTGATAGATCAATTCCCCGGTTTCGTCCGAACGGTATTCATTGACAATAGCGAACGTGGGAGAGCTGATGACATCCGTAACACCGAGTTCTTCACAAAGGGCTTTGACGAATGTAGTCTTACCGGCTCCCATTTTTCCGTATAGTGCGAATACAGTGCTGTCGCCCATAGCAGCGATAAATTCACGGGCTGCTTCGTGGATACTTTCTAATGATTGAATCTTGATTTCCATATATTAATCTGTTATTATGACTGTTTTTTGAAACAACTCTTTCCAATTTTGCAAACGGCATAAATCAGAATGGAGAAGAATATGATTGAAGCTCCCGAAGGGACTTTCCAATGGTAGGAGATGAACAATCCGCCCAGACATCCCAGAAAACCGATGCCGATAGACAACCAGATGATTTTCTTGAAGCTGTAAGTGAACAGGTTGGCGGTCATTTGCGGGATGGTGAGCAGCGAGATGGCCAGCACGATACCTACCATACGAAGGCAGGCAACGATGGTCAGCGCAATAAACATCATCAGCAGATATTCGAATATCTCTACCGGGATCTTTTGCGAACGGGCAAACTCCCGGTCGAAAGCGATATATACGATTGGACGGATGAACAGATAGAAAAATCCGGTTAACAGCAGAGCCAATATGCCGAGCATCCAGAGGTCAGTCTGATTGATTGTCAGGATGTTCCCGAACAGATAGGCGGACAGGTCGGGGGCAAAGCCGGGTGACAGGAAACTGAACATGATGCCTAATGCCATTCCTAACGTCCAGAATACGGCAATGGCAGAATCTTCGCGCATATCTTTACGTCTGCTGAGCCACTCTACACCAAAGGCGGAAAGCACGGAGAAGACGGCTGCCGACAATATCGGGGAAATTCCGGCAAACAGTCCCAATCCTATTCCTCCGAAAGAGGCGTGAGTGATCCCTCCGCTGATAAACACCAGTCGGCGGGTAACAATATAGGTGCCGATTATCCCGCAGGCAATGCTTGCCAGCAGGCTCCCCAACAAGGCGTGCTGAAAGAATGTATATTGTAATAGGTTCATATTCTTCTTTCTCCGATAATCAGAAATACTTCGTCTTTGAGATTATCCGGCAACTCGATACCACGAAGTTGAAGACTACGTATCCAGCCGGCAACTTCGTCGTCTTTTGTGGTATATAACACATCACGGAACTGCTCTGTTTCTTCTTCCGTATACATATTGCCTTCACGACCGATGAACTGGTCCAGTTCTTCATCATCGTAATACTCTATTTTCTTACTGACGGCAGCCAGCAGGCTATCCCGTTCGCATACTTCGTGTTGGCCGCAGCATTCTGCATCCACTTCCTTCACTTCCGGCATACGGTCCAGTTCGCCTCTTTCTATCTTCTGTTGTAGTCTTTTGTTGCGGATATACCCGGCAATCAGCGCAATGATACCCAGCAATATCAGACTTATAATGAGTATCCACATAGTTATATCAAATCAATTTTCGGCAAAGTTACTTATTTATTTGTATTCTATTATAGTTGCTATCTATTTCTTTCGTACTTTTGTACGTTGCTAACTTAAATATAATAAGTAATGAAGCGAAAGAGTCTATTGTTCGTTTGGAGTTACGTATTTATCTTATCTACTATCTTTATTTCTTGTAAAGATACGGATAATAGTGTGTTTGGAGATGATTTTGATTTTCCGGCACTAACGGATGCAAATACGATTCGTTTTACAGTGAATGTTACAGGAGATTGGCGCCAATTGAACATTGTTGCAGACGGTGGACGAATGGTAATAGACTGGGGAAACGGTCGAATGCAGAAAGTTGAAGATCCTTCTTCGATGGCTGGCGGAGTGACATATAGATATGGTAATAAAGGATCGTATAACGTAAGAATCTGGGCTGAAGAACTACAACTTATTGATATAAGCGGTCTGTTGATTTCTATAAGTGATTTGCATTTGGGGAATATGCCGGGAATGAAATCTTTGGTTCTGAATAGTATTACCGATACCCGTGAATTGAATTTGAATACTTTTTGTCCTAATGTAGAAAGTATTAATATCGGTAGTTTCGCAGATTTGGAACATTTGGAGATTGAGCATTGTTCCCGATTACGGAATATACAAATTTATTCTAATCCTAAATTAACTTCAATGGAGCTTGGCAATCATCCGGAAGTGGAAGAATTGTATTGTTCTTATAATGGTTTCTCCTCCTTTTCATTAAAAGGTTTACCCAAATTGCGTTCTGTGGATCTGGGATATAATAGTGCATTGGCGAGTCTGGAACTAGATGAGAATAATGGGATTAATGCATTACTGATAAGTGGGTGTGCTTTTCAGTCGGTTGACGATGTCTTGGAGTGTTGCCCTTCTCTGAATGAGTTAAGTTGTTCCGGTAACAGATTGACGGAACTTGATTTGACTAAGCATTTATCTATAAGGGAACTACATTGTGACCATAATCGGTTAACCCGTTTATTAGTTCCGGAAGGACAATATTTCGGACATCTCTATTGTCATTCCAACCAACTGGGTGAGGCTGCCTTGAAGACTTTGTTTGTTTCTTTAGGACAAGTTCCGAAACCGACTCCTGAATATCCGAGACCTCCTCAATGCCGGATCTCTTATAGTAATAACCCTGGAAATAAGGAGTCTTTAAAAGAAATACTGAAAGAGAAAAATTGGATAGTTGATGAGGAATAAGATAGTAAAAAGGCGACTTCTTATGAATGAGAAACTACTGATCGTGTGAATATTTGTTTGTCGATATTGCGTATATACCTTTAAATCTTGAATATAATGAAAGAGAAAGTCTTGTTAATTTTCTTTTTGTGTAATGTTGCATTATTTGTATCAGCTCAGTCTCACATGGAAAAAGGATTGCAAAGTATTAGCCGTTCTTCTACTGAAGCTATTATTAATTTTTTAGCAGGTGACGAGTTGCAGGGACGCGAAGCCGGATTCCATGGCTCGCGTGTAGCTTCGGAATATATTGTTTCTTTATTGCAATGGATAGGAGTGCAGCCTCTGAATGAAAGTTATTTCCAGCCTTTTGAAGCCTATCGCAAAGAAAGGCAAAAGAAAGGTCGCCTCGAAGTTCATCCCGATTCTATTGCTAAACTGAAGCAGGAGGTTCATCAAAAGCTTTCCATGAGAAATGTATTAGGCATGATTCCCGGTAAAAATACAAAAGAGTATGTAATCGTAGGTGCTCATTTTGACCATTTGGGCATAGATCCAGCTCTCGACGGAGACCAGATTTATAACGGAGCCGATGATAATGCATCCGGTGTATCCGCTGTATTGCAAATAGCAAGGGCATTTGTTGCCACTGGAAAGCAGCCGGAAAGAAATGTAATCTTCGCATTTTGGGACGGAGAAGAAAAAGGGTTGCTTGGCTCCAAATATTTTGTGCAAACTTGCCCTTTCATCTCTCGAATCAAAGGCTATCTGAACTTTGATATGATAGGTCGTAATAACAAACCGCAACAGCCTGAACACGTTGTTTATTTTTATACGGCTGCTCATCCGGTTTTTGGAGATTGGTTGAAAGAAGATATCAAGAAGTATGGTTTGCGGTTGTCACCGGATTACCGCGCATGGGATAATCCCGTAGGAGGAAGTGATAACAGTTCATTTGCTAAAGCTGGTATTCCGATCATCTGGTATCATACTGACGGACATCCCGATTATCACCAACCGTCCGATCATGCCGACCGCCTGAATTGGGATAAGATTGTGGAAATCACTAAGGCGTCCTTCCTTAACATGTGGAAAATGGCGAATGAGAGAGAGTTCTGACACAACAAAATGTGTGACTATGCTGAGACATCTGGCTGGAACGATAATACTTATATTGTTTGGTATATCTTGTGCCGAGCAACGTAGTTGGACTGAGGTTACTTTTGAACATGATTCATATATTAAAGTTCCATTGACTATCAATGGTGATGTTCATTGGTATATATTTGACACTGGGGCTGGAGTCTCAACTATTCTTTCTGAATTGGCAGTAAAGTATAATCTTCGAAATGAGAGGGAAGAGGAACTGGCAGAGAAAATAGAGCAAGGAATTAAAAAAAAGGATTCTATCGGGCGTTTTTCCGTTCCAGCGGTGTTGGTGCCTTTTTGTATTGGAGAAAAAGATTTTTCAAAGATAGACTCTAGTAAAGTAACAAATATTTTTGCGGTAGGGGAACTGAAACACTATGGTGTAAGTGGTAAGAATCTCAGTGGGGCAGTTATAGGGCGCACTTTAATAAATCAATATAATTGGTTGTTCAATTTTCGAACAAATAAATTATTAATAGCTGATTACGATGTAGATATCCCGTTATCTTTGGGAGCAAGTTGTTTGGAGATGCGAATAGATTGTGGTGGAAACAATATGTGTGCTGATGTATTGATTAATGATACTATGCCAATGAGGTTTATATTAGACTCAGGCCTGTATTCCCAACCGGTTTCAGTTGGAGATTATAAGCTTATGTGTGATTTGCTTTTACCATTTTCTCCGGAGGATAAACTGAAGAACTATTTATATGAAGATTATTATAATACTTATCCTTTAACAACATCGGGTAAAATACCTGAAATGGAGGAGCATGGCCGGATTTCGACTTCCTTGGATGACTCGGTTTTTCTAATACTTTCTTCTGGAATGAAGTTTAATAATCAGCATCTGACTGGTGTTGGTATGTATAAATTGCCTGATTATTTTCTAAAAGAGGAGATTTATAATGGCTATCTGACAAATCATTTTATAAGGCGTTTTGGAAATATGTATATAGATTCTAAGAATCAAAGAGTTGTTTTGTTTGATTCTCCTCAAGATTCAACTTCTCTTTTGGTTACAGATTTACAAGAGGTTGTGCAAAAGCTGAAACAGGGTATATATGAATACAGAACGAAAAAGAATAACTCTCTGTTACAACGTGTCTTTAGGAAATAAGTTCTGAAGGGTTTATTCTTTTGGATATGGAAAATAGCAAATGAAGAAGGCTATTAGAAACAGTACATTGTTATAAAAAACTTCAGCTATTTCTACTCTGGGGGAAGGAGAAATAGCTGAAATATTTATAGTAGGCCGATATTAACTGTTATTCTTTATCCCAGCCCGGATTTTGTGTTAAGTTGGGGTTCAACGCGATTTCTTCCAGCGGAACCTGATATAAGTAGTATTTTTCAAGCCATCCTTTACCTTCTTTGATAGGATCGTTGAACAGATAGATATATCCTTCAGTCATAGAACCATTGGCGCCGTCCGATGTTCCGGTCGTTTCGTTCAGTAGGGTTAGTGAACTTAGTTCGTTTTTGGATATCCACATACCTTTCTGTTGCATATTTACAAACCATGGAGCCATTCTCCAACGACGCACATCATAGAAACCGAATCCTTCACCCATTAACTCGATGATGCGTTCGCGGCGTATTTCCCAAAGGACAGGGTCTACCAAGATACCCGTTGTATTGTTTTTCGGATAGTATTTGCCACGTTTGGGATCGAAATTCTCGTCAATATTAGCAACTGTCATCTTTTCTACTCCTGCTCGGGTACGTAACTTGTTAATTGTTTCTTCAGCTACATTTTGGTCAAATGCGCCGGTTTCGTACATCGCTTCTGCATAGTTCAACAGTATTTCTTCTATTTTGAAGATCGGTTTATCGGCTGTATTTACCTGTGCATTGTTATAGTTCTCTTCCCAGTTATCCCAATTTTTCCATACGTAGTATCCCGAACGGCAGGCAACATAAGCATGCGGTCCGTATTTCTTCCCTTCGATTGTGTATTGTGCACCGCCTTGCAAGTTGGGAACCCGTCGTACTAACGAAGCACTCCAGTTTTGTCCCGGCAAGCGTTTCATGCCCACTCCCGGATTACTGCATGACTCGTTTGGACCCATGATGTCAATATATTCGCGGTCGGCAGGATCGCTGGTATACGACCATGTGGTATAGTCCCCTTTACCGTCCACTACTTTATAGGGCGGCATGATAGTATGGTACATACGTGGGTCTCTGTTACGGAAAGTCGAATAGATATCTTTGTCTCCGGCATATAATTCTGAATTGGAAATAGTCTTTCCATCCTTACAAAGATACAGATCTACCGTTCCTTGATGCATCTCTATGTCGTGGGAAGAAGTGTGTTCGTAATAACATGAGTGTCCCGGTTTGATTGTTTCCAACCATTGTTGGTAGAGGATGACGCCCGGAACTGTACTCAAATCGTCCGTAGTCCACATTTCGCCATAACCGGCACCCGGTTGTCCGTCTGTTCCTGTATACAGAGAAGGATAATCTTGCATCAACAGTTTCGAAACGCGCTTACATTCTGTGAAATATCTGTCGTAACTTCCCAGTTCATGGTACTTTCTCCAGGTACCTTCCCGAAGAGTGAAGCGGGAAATGGCTGCTCGTACACAGTTCTGGTTGATAGTGTTAGAACCATCCTTTTTTTCATAGATCGCTGTGTTGCCGATATTCGATTCTGCCCACAGCAAACGGTCTAATACCTTGTCCGCTACTTCGAGGCGGGGCATACGGGAACCGTAAGCTTCTTCCGAAGTATCGTCCAACGGAGTATCTACCCAGGGAACATCACCAAAGCGGTCAATCAATTCCATATACCAGAAAGAATGGAAGAAATATCCCACGGATTTCCAGTGGTTCTTTTCTTCTTCGGTCATGTTAGAGTCATCCACGTGCGACAGCATGATGTTAATGCGGCGAATGAAGGAAGAAAAGTTCCAGCCGTTGCCGGAGGTTGCGTTTGTCACTGTCTGAAACGCATATTTATTTTGGCTGCTTGCACCTCTTTGTTCCAGATATCCGGCATATACGTCACCGAGATAGTGAGAATTACGTCCGATAGCGGTAGTGGAGGTGGCTATATTTGTGTTGGAAAACATTTCATAACAAGGCCACATGAAAGCTTTGAAATTGTCGTATGACTGGAAAGCATTTTCTTCCGTCAAGCTGGTCACGGGGTATTTCTCTAAAAAACTGTCATTACATCCCGTCAATGTCATCCCTGTGAAAAGGGTTAGAAATAATAGTATCTTTTTCATAACTATGTATCAGATTAGTAATTTATAACGTGATATTTACTCCGAATGAAACCGTACGGAATGCCGGGTAGTTCCATTCAATTCTCTCTGGGTCGATACCTGAAGGTAGTGAAGTGAAAGTTGCTACATTTTCTATGCTGACAAACGCCTTCATCTGATTCAGGAAAATCTGGTTTACCCATTTCTTGGGTAATTTGTAGGATAGGGTTATGTTTTTGATGCGCAGATAGGAAGCATCGGACAGATATTTGTCGCTCTGTCTCAGATTCGAACCGGAGTTGCCGCGATTACCGTAGATGCGGGGATATTTAGCGTTAGGATTTACTGCACTCCAATCACCGTTATCAGGATCTTTAGGCATCCAATAGTCACTCAATCCTTCAAAAAGAGGAACAAAGTTATCACCGTTCATCGGGAAAGTGAGTACATTTGAAATCCAGTAATCCCGTTTTCCTGTACCTTGCAAGATAACATTCAGGTCGAATCCCGCATAATTCATTCCGAGATTGATACCATATTGGTAACGGGGAGTTGTGTTTCCGATAACCTTACGATCTCCCGGGTTGTCAAATGTATTGTCACCGCTGGTAATTACGTTGGTGGAAGTATCATCGTCACGTAGATTCTTAAATTTCACATCTCCGGGACGTACATTATAGCCGTTGATAGAAGTAACTCCCTCTTTTAGTTGCCAGGAAGAGGTATCCACAAAGTCGTCAACAGTATAATATCCGTCTACGACATATCCCCAGATTTCTCCCAGTGTTTGTCCCGGATAGTAGGAGCTCAATAATTTGGTAGCTGCATTATCGTCATATTTAATGATTTCTGATTTATAATCGGAAAGATTGAACCCGATTCGATAGCCTACCTTACCTATTTGGTCTCTCCAGTTCAGGCTAAGTTCCCAACCTCGTGTACGCATATCGGCTGTGTTCTGATAGGGGGCACTGGCACCTACAACAGCAGGCAATTGTACACCGGGGGCAAGCATCCCGTTCGTGTTCCGTTGATACCATTCGAATACTCCGCTCAGACGGTTGTTGAACAAGTTTACGTCCAATCCTACGTTGATTGTTCCTACTTTCTCCCATGTGAAATTTTGGCTTACTAATGCGGGCAGGGAACTGATAGAGGTTACATACGTATCATCTATGATCCATGAAGTGGCTTTATTATTTACGCTCATAGACGGGGTGAAGGTGTACGGATTGATGTTTTGGTTGCCGATGACACCGTAAGAGGCGCGGAGTTTCAAACCGTCCAGCCAATGACGGGTGGAATTCATAAATCTCTCCTGGGCAATTTGCCAGCCGGCAGATACAGAAGGGAAAAATCCGAAACGTGAACTCTTGGGGAATTTGGAAGAACCGTCATAACGGCCGTTTACTTCCAGCAGATATTTGTCGAGATAATTGTAGTTGACGCGGAAGAATCCTCCACGGATAGCATACTCACTATATGAATCAGTGGCTTTTATCGTACCTGTTCCTGATGACATTGCCGGAACATCGAGTACTGCCTGATTGTATGAGTACGTATCCAATGTCTCTTGATAGCTGGATTCCTGGTTAAAACCAGCCATTACTTTAAAGTGGTGGTTACCGAAGTCTTTGTTATAAGTAGCATATACGTTAATTGAATTATAGTTCGTATGTTGTTTGTACTTTCTCAGATAATCATCTACGAAGGATTTGGAACTTCCTCCCTGGATGGTTGTATAGTCGTATTGTCCGGTGTACCAGTGGTAATCATATATATTTTTATCAAAGGTATATTCAAATACCGCTTCCAGCCCTTTCAGAGGTTTAAGAATGGATTTGAGGAAAATACGCGGATTATCGTTCTTGTTGTTTACTGGGTTTGAGTATAATATCTGGTTGCGGGGAGTGAAGAGAGGCAAATCCTCGTCTGCCAGTGTGTTTACGGAAGCAGGCAGTTCACCTTCCGGATAATAGGAAACCAGACGAGTGTTGTATACTCCTCCCATTCCTCCCGGTGAGGTTTGTAAACTATGGGCATAGCTCATTGTGATCTCCTGTGTAAACCACTTTGTCACGTCGGCAGAAATGAATGAATTGACATTCATGCGTTCGAATTTGTCTCTGTCGGAAATCAGGACACCATCGTTCGAGTTGTAACCTCCCGAGATACGGTACCGGAGTTTATCAGTACCTCCGCTTGCAGAGATGTTGTGTGTCATCTGGAAACTGGTCTCCATAAAATTCTTATATAAATCCTTTTCGTTCAGATAATAAGGAACTCCGGATTCGTCTACATAGATGCCGTCGCCTACTGTGTTGAATGAAGAAGGATCTTTTTGATATGCAGTCAGGTATTCCATCCATTTGCTGACGCTAGGTGAACCTAGCGACCAGTATGCGTCAGAGTATCCACAGTCCAGATAGGCTTGCAGATAGTCCATTAAAGGAGCTTGTTTTGGTAAGTTCACTGCCTTGCCGAATGCAAAGTTATTGTTGTAATTCAATTCAAATCTGGAAGCACCTTTCGGACGTTTGGTAGTAACCAGGATAACACCTCCTGCTGCACGTGCACCGTAAATAGCAGCTGATGCAGCATCTTTCAGCACATTGATAGATTCGATGTCTTCCGGATTAATCATGTCGATATCCCCTTCCACATTGTCTATCAATACGAGTGGTTTGATTGTGTTTCCATACGTTCCGTCCGAGTTTTTGACACCTAATGAGTAAGCTCCGCGGATTTGGAAAGACTTGCTGGTTCCCGGTGCATTACCGCCGTTAGAAACGAACAGTCCGGGAACAGCTCCCTGTAAAGCATCGGCAGCATTCAGAAGCGGACGGTCCCCCAGCGCTTCATCCATTTTCACGGAAGAAACTGCACCAGTCAAATTAGCTTTCTTTTGCGAACCATATCCTACAACAATGATTTCATCCAATGTTTTTGTATCGTCTTTCAGTACTACTTTGAAAGAAGTTTGATACCCCACTTGTATTTCTTGTGTTATATATCCTATATAAGAAATACTGAGCGTTGCGTTGGCCGGCAAGTTAATTGTAAAATTTCCATCAATGTCGGTAATAGTACCGTTAGTTGTGTTTCCTTTTTCTAATACAGTGGCACCTATTATCGGCTCACCTGCCGTATTAGTCACATTACCTGTAATCTTTTTGGTCTGTTGGACAGTCGTTGTTACTTCATTCTTACTTGTGAGGTAAGAGTCTGCAAGCGCATTATTCGGATAGAATAGGCTACTGGAAATACCAAGTCCTATAAGAACTTTCCGAAATACATTTAAGTCAATCAGAGAACTTTTTTTCATAAGTACATCAATTATAGGTTTATAAATCAGAAATATAGCGTCAAAATCATGAACTATCTTCACGTCTCGCTGATATAAAAAACTCCCACTTCTGGTATAAGGTTTCCATAACATTACTTCGCAAATATAAGTACATTTTTTATAAAATCAAGCAGTAATACTAAAAAAAATAATAAAAGACTGTTTTAACAGAGTAAAGATTAGCATATATGAAAAAGATTTCCCCCTAAAAAGTATATTATAAGAGGCATATAAATTAACAACAAATGCCTTAGTTCTTATAGTACTTGGTTATTTTCTTATTAATTGTTGATTTCTGTTATTTTATATTGGGGAGTTACATTTTTTGGCGTACCCCTTCCATATAATTGATTTAATAGGCTTTTGATGCTTTATTGAAATTCTCTACTGTACTGGGCAGCTAGTCTCTGTTTATAACCTGAAACCCGGCTTGCTTTAAGTCTTCCCAGTATCCGGGATATGATTTGGTAACGACTTGCGGGTCGGCAATTAGCATATTGGGGTGACAGATTACGGCTGGTGCAAACGCCATCGCCATTCGGTGATCTTCATAGGTTGTAATCACTGGAGTTTCTTCCGGTTCACAGCGTTCACCGTTCCACATCAATATACTGTCATTCTCTTCCTCTATAACGTATCCCAACTTTTTAAGTTCGGTTCTCAGGGCGGCAATGCGGTCAGTTTCTTTTATTTTCAGACTTTGCAGTCCTGTGAAACGGAAAGGAATGTTCAACAGAGCACACGTAACGACAAATGTTTGCGCCAAGTCCGGAATATCAACGAAATCTTCTTCCAGTTTTTCCGGTGCTTTACCTGTCTTTTTTAGTTTTACGCCTTGCGGGGTAAACTCCGTTGTTATTCCCAAGCGTGAGAAAACCTCTGCTCCCCGGCTGTCTCCCTGATAACTATTGTGAAACAGTCCTACTAGTTCAATTTCCGCTTCTGGAGATAATGTGGCAATCTGATACCAATAGGAAGCTGCACTCCAGTCGCTCTCTACTTTGAAAGGAACGCTTTTGTAGGATTGTGGGGCTACGGAAATACTGTTGGGGGAGGTCCATACGGCTCTGGCTCCGAAATCCTGCATCAGTTGCAGTGTCAGGTTTATATAAGGACGGGAAATAATTTCTCCGCTCAAATGCAAGGTTAGTCCGTCTTTGAGTGTCGGACCTATCATCAGCAATGCTGAAATGTATTGAGAACTGACATTGCCTTTCAGGGTAATTTCATTCCCTTTCAGTACTGAACCTTTAATACGGAGAGGAGGGTATCCTTCCTTATGGACGTACTCTATTTCTGCTCCCAACTCACGCAGTGCATTGACCAATATCTGTATCGGACGTTGCTGCATACGTGCCGTTCCTGTAATAACCCGTTCTCCCGGAGTCACACTCAGATAGGCGGTAAGGAAGCGCATAGCAGTTCCGGCAGCCATGATGTCAATCGTCTCTTGCCCTTCGGTGAGAGCTTTTATCATTACCTGTGTATCGTCACAATCAGACAAATTTTCCGGTGAATAAATACCTTTACCCAGCGCATTGATAATTAATGCACGATTGCTGATACTTTTGGAGGCAGGCAACTGGATCGTTGCTTTTACCGATGGAGGAGGGATGAGTTTATAGAGCATCATTTCTGTCTTCTTTGGTTTGAGGTGACAAAAATAGTCATTTTCTTTGATTCTTCTTTCTGAAAGTTCAATATTCTGTTGTTTGTCTTGGTTTGTAGCGAGGAAGTTTTATATTTGTGCAATAAAAGTTATCTAAATGAAAATACCGAATATCCGTTTACAGAATCAGCAGTTGTTGAATCCGCTTTTCTGCCAACCGAAAGAGCTTGTGTCTTGGTTGGGAGCTATGCAGGCACAGAATTATTCTATGGTAAAGTGGGCAGTGGGAATGCGTTTGAAGTCAGCAACGATTCAGACCGTAGAGGAAGCGTTGCGAAAAGGTGAAATCTTGCGGACTCATGTAATGCGTCCGACATGGCATCTTGTAGCGGCAGAGGATATTCGTTGGATGCTGAAGTTGTCTGCCCGGCGCATCAAGTCGGCTAATGACTCTTTTGCCAAAGGGTATGATTTGGAAATAACTGATGAACTTTATGCAAAAAGTTATAATCTGCTGGAGAAGATTCTTTGCGGAAACAAAAGCCTGACCAAACAAGAAATTGCTGAGCACTTTTGTTGTTCGGGGATTTTGGTTGAGGCTGATAATCATCGTATGACCCGGTTTATGGTACGTGCCGAGCAGGAAGGCATTGTTTGTAGCGGAGAAGATAAAGGTGGAAAATATACCTATGCTCTTTTGGAAGAACGAGTGCCGCCTGTGCCGGAGATTACAAAAGATGAAGCACTGGCACGTTTGGCCAGGAGTTATTTTCGTAGTCATGCTCCGGCAGTGTTGCAAGATTTTATATGGTGGTCCGGACTGCCTGTATCGGAGGCTAAACAGGCTATCTATTTAATAGAATCAGAATTGACGGCAGAGCAATGGAATGGACAAACATGGTATGTCCATGAGGCTTGCCGGACTCGCGGTAAAGTGTCCGGTCGTTTGCATCTTCTTCCTTCATACGATGAGTATCTGTTAGGATATAAAGACCGGACGGATGTTTTGCCGAAAGAGCATTATCCCAAGGCATTTACCAATAATGGATTGTTTTATCCGGTTATTCTTCATGAGGGACAAGTGATAGGAAATTGGAGTAAATCTGCTAAAAAAGGAAGCGCATCAATAGAGTGTTCATGGTTCAGGTCGAATGATTGTGTAGATGAAACTGTACTGAATCAGGAAAAAGATAAGTATATGCGGTTTTGGCAATAATCTTTTCTCCATTTATTTAGAATAACCGGATTTTTTTAAAACAGAGATAGCAATTCATCGAATCTTCTTACTTGTTTAAGGTGAACGTGTGTAAAGCTATCTACCACTTCATGCTTCCACATTACTTCGAAAGGAATATGTACTCCGTATCCTCCTAAAGATAGGACAGGTTGAATATCTGATTTCAGGGAATTGCCAACCATGACAAGTTCCGAAGGGGTAATTTGCAGTATGTTCAACATTCGCTGATATTCTTTCTCTGTTTTATCGGACATAACTTCGATGTGATCGAAATAGGGAGCTAAGCCGGAACGTTCCAGTTTATTTTCCTGATCGAGCAGGTCGCCTTTAGTAGCAACCACCAGTTTGTACTTTCCTGTTTTTTTTAGTGTTTTCAGGGTTTCTTTGACTCCCGGCAACAGTTCGATAGGCATTTTTAATAATGATTTTCCTAACTCAATAATATGTTGGATATCTGTGGCTGAAATCTTTCGTCCACTAACTCGCAAAGCCGTCTCGACCATAGAAATGGTAAAAGCTTTGGCGCCATATCCGAGACATTTCAGGTTGTTCATTTCTGTTTGAAATAAAGCGGCCGAAATATCTTCGGGAGTTCCGTAGGACTTTAACAGGTCTGTGTATTGTTTTTCTATATCCTGGAAAAAAGGTTCGTTACTCCACAGGGTGTCATCTGCATCAAAGGCAATTACTTTAATAAGTTCTTTCATCGGTTCTCGTCGTTAATAGGAAATCTTAAATAATATGTTGGGTATTTCGTTGGGCAAAGTTACAATAAAAAAGACGAATAAGGGCGAGTTCCTTGTTTTTAGAATCAAATCCCGGTTTAATTGAATAGAAATCTCTATCTTTGTTACTCATTTTTTAGTTTGGACTTAAATTGAATATGCAACAATGAAAATAGGAGATAAAGTACGCTTCCTTAGTGAAGTAGGTGGCGGAATCGTAACCGGATTCCAGGGAAAAGATTTTGTTTTGGTAGAAGATGCGGACGGCTTTGACATTCCGATGCCGATACGTGAGTGCGTAGTGATAGAAACGGATGACTATAACATGAAACGAAAACCTGGTTCATCGACTCCGAAAACGGAAGGACCTGTCAAACCCGTAAAACCAGAAATGCCTGTCATTCAGCGTCAACCGGAAGTACGTGGTGGAGATACACTGAATGTTTTTCTGGCTTATGTGCCCGAAGATGCGAAAGCAATGATGACTACTCCTTTCGAGGCTTATTTGGTGAATGATAGCAATTATTATCTGTATTATACTTACTTGAGCGCAGAAGGAAAGGCATGGAAAACTCGTTCGCACGGATTGGTGGAACCTAATACAAAACTGTTGCTGGAGGAGTTTACAAAAGATGTACTGAATGATATGGAACGGGTAGCTGTGCAACTGGTAGCTTTCAAGGATGGTAAAACGGCTGCTATCAAACCTGCCGTTAGTGTAGAAATACGTATTGATACGGTGAAGTTCTATAAACTTCATACGTTCGGTGATTCTGACTTCTTTGAAGAACCGGCTTTAATTTATGATATTGTGAAAGATGATATGCCGGCCAAGCAAGTCTATGTTTCCGCAGAGGAGATCCAAGTTGCTTTATTACAGAAGAAATCTGTTGATAAACCTAAATCGCAGCCGATCGTGAAATCCGGTCATGGGAGTAAGAATGGAATTATCGAAATAGATCTTCACATTGATTCATTGCTGGATGACACACAAGGTATGGGTAATAGTGAGATCTTAAACTATCAATTGGATAAGTTTCGGGAGGTAATGGAAACCTATAAGAACAAGCGTGAACAAAAGATTGTTTTTATTCACGGAAAAGGGGACGGAGTACTTCGGAAAGCTATCATTGACGAACTAAAACGGAAATACAGTAATTGTCGCTATCAGGATGCCTCTTTCCAAGAATATGGCTTTGGAGCTACAATGGTGACTGTTAAATAGGGATATTCCTAGATGTTTGTCGTGAGGAAGCAACAGAACAAAATTGTCGTGATAAACTTGGGGGAATTCATAATAAATTCGTTTTTATTGTTTGATGTGCTAAATATACAAAAGAATTACATAAGAGACTATAATAAAAAGAATAAACGTGCTATCTATTTTTATTAGAATGAAATTGAACAAAAGAATGTGACCAGGAAAGGAACGCTGAAGTCTACCACAAAACCATGAAAGATAGAAATAATGACAAATTCTTTTCCGGAACATCGGGTGATGATTGGAAGCGTAGTATCCATAGTTGTAGCTCCACCAACAGAAATAGGGGCTAGTTTTCCGAAATATTTCACTAGTAAAGGCGCTCCGAGTAAGGCTGTAATTTCACGCATGATATTGGAGAGCAATGCAATAGTCCCCAATTCCGGTCCTTTGTATTCGGTGATGAATATACTGGAAAGCGAATAATAGCCGAATCCTGCTCCTATTGCCATACATTCTGATGATGAACGTTGACTCATGAAGAAGCCTGCTACGGCACACCCTGCCAGTGTACCCAGTATTGTCATGATAGGCAGGAACATGAGACGGGGATTCAGTGAGCGGAAACTTTTCAGGGTGTTCGGATCATTTCCGATGCTGGTACCTACACAGAACATCAAACCGCAGAGAGCATAATAACTAAGTTTACTGTCAGTAAAGTCGTAAGGAATCAGATGAAAGAATCCGCACAGGGTACCCACGATAAAGAATGAGACGATAATCAGGCTGCCTTTCATGCTTTCGTCTCCTTTCCTCTATTCCTTATATACAATAAGTACCAGAGCCCCCAGGCGAATAATGTGCTGCCGATAACCGCTGCCAGCGTAATAATAAGTGCTTCGAGTCCTAATGTATGCAATCCTTTGACAATAATATCATTGCCAC
The DNA here is from genome assembly GCF_001915455.1 of Bacteroides sp. 43_46. Classification (NCBI taxonomy): domain Bacteria; kingdom Pseudomonadati; phylum Bacteroidota; class Bacteroidia; order Bacteroidales; family Bacteroidaceae; genus Bacteroides; species Bacteroides sp. 43_46. The sequence goes on from NZ_MNQN01000096.1 coordinate 78,673, forward strand.
CTACATCAATACCTAGCAGAAATAGCAGTACCCATATAAGGAAAGTGATTATTTTATGTATCCACATGAGACGTTTGCTACGTAATAGATAACCAAACAGCATCCCCGTCAGCATAATTCCAATGATGATAAACATAGTCTGTACTCGTTTTTGGTTGCAAAGATAGTTGAAAAAGTGCTTTGCTCCTAATTAAAACTGTCGGGAACTTTCTTTCGGATGAAGGAGTTGTTGGAGAATTTAAGGTAAAAGCTGAAATAGGAGGACCGATTGTAGTAAGATTCCCTATTTTATTAATATATTTGGCAGCAAATCAATACAAGATAAATGCGGAGGATAAAACTATATTATTTGTTTTTCTTCAGTACGTTGAAAATCAATGTACCTTTCTCCGTGTTGGCCAGTCTTCTTATAGTAAAGTGGGATTGGAGTATATTTTTTGAACCTTTTCCTTATATGTTAGGGGGATTGGGTATTGTTGCAAGTTTGCTTTACAAGGAAATTCTTGAAAAGGAAGCCTACTATTTTTATTATAATTCCGGTATTCCGAAGCGGAATTTGATAATTTCCGTATTTGCTGTTTATTGGTTCATTCTCTGGATTATGAAATTATGCATCATTTGCTTGAAATAGATAGTGTTATCAAGAACTTCGGTACCCGGCAACTACTGTCGGATGTCTACCTGAGAATCAATACGGGAGACGTCATCGGATTGTTCGGCAGAAATGGCACGGGGAAATCCGTACTTATGCAAATTATATTCGGTACAATGAAAGCCGACAGGAAGTTTATCCGCTTGGATGGATGCAAAATTCTTCCGGCTCCTTACCGACATTCCGGAACGATTGCTTTCTTGCCGCAGCAAGGTTATCTGCCTAAACATCAAAAAATGAAACAATTGGTACGTTATTATTTGGATACGGATGTCGTGTCTGATTTTTATAAAGATGATGAAGTGGCACAATCGTGTATGGACCGACGTGTCTCACAGCTTTCCGGAGGTGAACGGAGATATCTGGAAGCCAAGTTACTGTTGCTTGGCGACACTAAATTCGTATTGTTGGATGAGCCGTTTGATTATTTATCTTTTCATTTGGCGGATAAACTGATAGAGCTGATAAAAAAGCATTCGGTAAATAAAGGGATTGTGATCAGCGATCATAATTACGGAAAAGTGCTGGAAGTTGTTAACCGGCTCACTCTGATTCGTGAGGGCGTATTGCTGGAGCTTACTGATAAACGTGGACTGGTGGAGCAAGGTTACCTTTTGAGTGAGAGCTACTTATAATATGAATCGTCTGAGTAACTTCCGTGCTGATTCCTACCATTCCTGTACCTCCGTGTACATTGCTGGGATATTTGATCGGTTCGTTGATTGTTTCATCGTAAGCGTCGGAGTCTACTAAATTAAGTGCTTTCAGGTAGTAATATTCCGTTTCTGTGATACTCATCAAGCGGATAATGACGTCCATTCCTGAAAAATATCCGGAATCGCTACCTGTTTCGATTTTAGTATTGTTGTAAACTGTCATAGTGTAGGAAGTGTTTCTGAACCGGGTGTCGTCGAATACACCATAAATATTTTTAGCTGTATCGAATAGTCCGTTATCTTCATCATCACCGGTGGTGGGTTGTCCGTCTGTAAGAACGACATCCTCGCGGCCAATGAAGTTATAACTGTGTTTTGTCCAATAGATGTAATCGTCTCCTCCTTCTTCGTGGTTATATCCCCAAAGTGTAGTCTGCTTATCTATCACGATACGGTAATAGTTTGTTTCATTGGGACGGTCGTTGATCGTAATCCGATAGCGCAGATATTCTGTGGTATATCCGCTTTGTGCAAGCGGAACGGTGACAGTATCGACATTTTCTATTTCGAAAGGGCGTTGGGGAACGTTGATTTCCGTCCATGCATGATATTGTCCGTCGTCGGTAATAGCGTCAATGCGCACTGCGTCTCCGGGGGTAAATCGGGAAGTAATGCCGAATCTGCATTGTGGATTACCTTCCGTCTCGGGTGGGAGAGGGCGAAGGCTCTCTTTTAGTTCGCCGTTGATACGTACCTCTACGGTTACATTTTGTACATGAGTACTATTTTCTTTACTTGTGAAGTTGAGGAAAAGAAGATTATCCGTGCTCTCCGCATTAATCAAAGCATTCATCACTAGTTTGGGCGGATTATTGTTGATGTTGAAGGGTAACTCATTCTCGCAGGACGACATCATTGTGACTGTAACGAACAGTATAGATAGGTAAAAAATAGTTTTCATATTCAAAATTTATAAGTATAAGTAAAAGAAGGAATCAGTGGAAGTAAGGTGTATTTCTTGATAACGCTTAGTCCTTGTTTGTTGTGGCCTCGGTATACCCATGCCGGATTCATGGCGTTGTATGCATTGTATAGACTGATATTCCAGGTTCGCATACCGTGTTTGGTCTTTTTATTGAAGTTCACTCCCAAGTTGAGGCGGTGGCTTGCAGGGAGGCGGAAGTTGTTACGATGTTCTATGTAAGACACATCTCCGATAGTAGGTGAACTATTGGTATTATCGTAGGTCCCATACCATAGAAAACCGTTGTTTGCACCATTGTGAGGACGGATAACAGTAGTCTTCTCTTCCGGAATGGTACTGGTGCCTCCCGTGTAGAATACCCAAGAGGCTCCAATATCAATACGGTCGCTGAACTTATGATTAATAGTGAGGTTAATGCTATGGCGGCGGTCATATTTATATGGAAACCACTCACCGTTGTTTATGCCTCCTTTCGTAAACTTACGGTCACTTTTTGAAAGAGTGTATGACAGCCATCCGGTTGTCTTTCCTGCTGTCTTTTGTGCCATAAACTCAATTCCTGCCGATCGTCCTTTTCCCATTTCTACCTTATTTTCCCAGCCGGAGGAAGAACCGAAGAAACTGACACCGTCTTTGTATTCGAGTACATTGCGCATATCTTTGTAGTAACCTTCTACCGAGAACTCCCAACCGTTTATACCTGTGTAATATCCGCCTAAAGCATATTGGTGAGAACGCATCGGCTTTATTTTTTTTGTGACAGGGACCCATAAATCCGTGGGCATGGCGATAGGCATGGACGACAACAAATGCACATATTGGTTCATTTTTGTATAAGATGCTTTGATAGTAATATCCTTATTAAGTTGATAACGTGCCGAAATGCGTGGCTGTAAGGAGAGATAATTCTGATCTTGTACGTGAAACAGGGAAAGGTGCAGGCCTAGATTCAGCCGGAGGCGGGAACCAATCTTGAAGTTATCTTCCGCATAGGCTGTAACTTCGTGTGCATGAATCCTGCTGTTGTTTGCATTATGATAAGTGGTATCCCTGTCTATTCTGTTATCGGTTTTGTCTGAGATGACAGAAGTCGTTACGTCCGGTTGAAAACGGTGGAAAAGATAGCCGGTGCCGAATTTTATATGATGGGCAGGCGTTGGATTATAATCGAAGTCAATCTGGTAACTCCAGTCGGTAATACCGGAATGATAATTGGAGGAATAACGGTTGAGAATGATTGCTCCCGCACCGGTAGAATACTGGTTATTGGTGTATGTGTTAACGTCGAATAAATAGTTGTTATAGGAAACTGTTGTATTGCTGAATAACTGGTTATTGAAAATATAGTTCCATCGGGCGGAAACAATCGTGTTTCCCCACCCCATATTACTTCCGTCCTTAAAGTCGGTATTACCGTCATAATCGGCTGCAAAATGGTCTTTCCCGTGGTAAGCACTTAGGAACATCCGACTCCGGTCAGAAAACTTATGATTAATTTTTGCATTCATGTCATAAAAGTAATAACTGTATTTTTCATCATCCGGCATGAAAGGCTTTGCCAGTAAGTCCAGATAGGAGCGACGTGCTGAAATATTGAATGATGTTTTTCCTTTGATGATAGGCCCTTCCAGGTTAATCTTGCTGGTTAGCAGTCCGATACTGAACGTACCGTGGTATTTCTGTATATCTCCATCGTTGGTACGTACATCGATAACGGAGGAAAGTCGTCCGCCGAAGCGAGCGGGAAAGGAACTTTTAAACAAAGTGACCTTTTTCACCGCTTCGGGGGTAAAGACGGAGAAAAAGCCGAACAAATGGTCTACATTATATACAGGTGTTCCGTCCAGCAGGATAAGGTTCTGGTCGGGACTTCCTCCGCGTATATACAATCCGGCGGAACCGTCCACTCCGGCTTGTACTCCGGGCATAAGTTGAATGGTTTTCATCACGTCTGCCTCTCCCAATATGCTTGGGGTGTTTTTTATTTGTGCCATTGGAATCTCTACGGCACCCATTTGCGTGGCTATTGCTCCGGCTTCAGCTTTGTCGGAAATAATGATAACTTCTTCCAGTTGCGTATTTCCCTGCATACGGATATTCAGCAGAGTATCTTTGGAAAGAGTGAATTTGCGTGTTTCCGTAGCATAGCCCAGATAGGAGAAACGCAGTTCGGTTTCTCCTTCAGGCAGTGTGATACTGTAAAAGCCGTAAGGATTGGTGGTGGTTCCCTGATGTTGATGACTCTCAATGATGTTACTGCCAATCAACGTCTCGGAAGACGTCCCGTCAGTGACATATCCGCTGATAGTAAACTTGCGGCTTACGGGCTTTTGTCCTTTTTTCTCTTTCAGTAGGATGTAGCGTCCGGAGAATTGATAGCTTATAAGTTCGTCTTTAAACACAGTGTCCAACACCTCATGCAAGGGCATCTCTTTTGCTTTCAGTGCAATTTTGTGCCTGATACCCACTTCTTCACCATAGATAAAAGAATACCCGGTTGAATTTTCAATCAATTTGACGAATTCTTTGAGAGTGGCATTTTTCAGTGTAAACGAAAGACGTGTATTTATATTTTGGGCGTACGTCTGTGTAGTGGTAAGGAGTACCATGCCTATCAGGATGAATGTTCTGACAGGCAGGTAATCTTGGGAAATTATCTTCATTTTAAGTCTGGTTTAGTGGTAATGACAATCTGTTTATTATTTTGTGAATAGTTGAAATAACCTGCATGGTGTAGTACAGATAAAATTGTTTCCAAGTCTTCTCCATTGCGGAATCGTGCCGAAATCCGATAGCTTTGTAGTGACGTGTCGGCAATATGAATCGGTGTATCGAATGAATTGGACAGTTCGCGGGCGATCTCTCCTAAGGGAAGATTGTCGAATATAAACTCCCCGTCTCGCCAGGAAATTTCATCTTTTGCATTTTTCGTCACCTGACGGGTCAGTTTATTTCCCACCTTATTATATATAGCAATTTCATTCGGTTTCAAAATCATGCGGACAGAATTACTTTTATTGCTGACTGCTACCGAACCTGTCAATAAAGTAGTCTTTACCTCCGGGTTGTTACGATAGGCGTCCACATTGAAGTGAGTTCCCAACACTTGTACGTTGATGTGCTCGGTCTGTACGATAAACGGGTGCTTCTGGTCTTTGCTAACCTCAAAATAGGCTTCTCCGGTGAGTTGTACTTCCCGGTTGTCCGACTTGAACCGCTTCGGATAGGATAGCGACGAATGACGGTTCAACAGTACAGAACTGCCGTCGGGCAGGATGACATTACGTGTTTCGGCCATTGTGGATACTGTTTGGAGTGAAGTCGGTTGCATATATAAATATACTGTTCCTACCGAAAGACAGAGCAGAATAACAGCTGCCGCTGCTGCCAATATACGCATACGCGTCGGGAATAAACACCGGATATGTGGTTTTAGTCGCTTTTCCAACTGCGGATAGCTGGCTACTGCTGAAAAGCGCCCACGTGGCGAGCGTGTGGAAGCGATGAGCTTGCTTAGTATCGTTTCCAATTCTGTATCGGTATACTTCATATTCTATTCGGTTTATTTGTTGATAAAGACCGGAGGTAACCAGAATTTCCCTATTCGTATTTAGCAAATAAAGGTTAAATATAAACGTATTCCATTTTCTTCTTAATAACTTTCTATCTGACTGCTTGCAATCATTTCCTTCAACCGGCTGACAGCTTTCTGAAGTTGGGCATCTACGGTTTTGGTGCTAATACCGAGCTCCTCGGCTACTTGGGCATAACTTTGATGTTCCTCTCGGATACGGATGAAGACTTCACGGCAACGTTCCGGCAAGCGGTCAAGCGCCTTGACGTAAAGAGCGAATAATTCTTCGGTAATTAATGTCTCCTCGGGTGAACAACTTTGTTCCTGCGGTTCCGGCAAGCAAGAAGAATGGACAGTGGTGTACTTTGATTCCTTCTCCAGATAGTTGAGTGAAGCGTTTTTGACTAGAATGAAACAATAATCCTCGATGTTTCTTACATCGAGCAGTGTGTCCCGTTGTTTCCAGAGTCGGAGAAAAACATCAAGTACGATTTCTTGTGACCATTCCTCTTGCTTTACGTAATAGTAGGCTATACGGAAAAGACGGTCATAAGTCATGTCGTAGAAGTCGCGGAAAGCAGTTTGCGAATCCTGCTCCTTCATTTGCCGTAATAACTTTCTAACTTCAGATTCGGTCATCGGCTTATAGTTTAGTTTTTTAGTCTACCCAGAGTAAATCGCTCATAATACTATCGGAAATGAAAATCCCTTCACGGGTCAGGCGTAAAGCGCCCTCGTATTCTTCCAATTTGCCGTTTTTCAGGTAGGGAGTTGCCATTTTCCGGCAATACTCCCACATCTCAATCCCGAACAGTTGTTTTAGCTTTTCTATGGGGGTACCCCATACGGTACGCATGGTGGTGATAATAAATTCGTTGTAACGGGTGATCGGGCCGAGATACTCGGTTTCGAAGACCCGTTGCCCTTCTTCAATACCTTTTATATAGCGGTCGATAGAAGAAATGTTCCATTCGCGTGTTGTTCCATTGAAAGAATGTGCAGAAGGTCCGCATCCTAAATAAGGAATTCCTTTCCAATATGAAGTGTTGTGACGGGAATAGTAGCCGGGACGACAGAAGTTGGATATTTCGTAGTGTTCGTATCCTGCCTTTTGAAGATATTCTATCAGTAGCGTGAAAAACTCCAGACTGGAATCTTCGTCTACTTCACATATTTGATGTTGCTTCAACATATTATATATAGGTGTATCTTCTTCATAAATCAGATGATAAGCGGAAATGTGTTCTACATTCAGGCTGATAGCTTGTCGAAGATCCTTCTCCCACCGTTCCTTGGTTTCTCCCGGCAGTCCGTATATGAGGTCGATACTGATATTTTGATAACCGGCTTCCCGGCATCTGCGGACGGCCTCGGTGGCAGTCCGGGCATTATGGCGGCGTTTCAATAATTTGAGAGTTGCGTCATCGAAAGTTTGTATTCCCATACTGATGCGGTTGAAGGGAAGAGCCGATAGCATTTGCAGGTATTCTTTTGATAAATCGTCCGGATTGGCTTCCAGGGTAATCTCCCGGCAATCTTCCAGTCCGTAATGCTTTTGTATGGCTTTAAATATTTGTTGGAAATCTTCTTCTCCTAATTGGGAAGGAGTGCCGCCGCCGAAATAAACAGTTTCTATCTTTTCCTCTTTCAAATATTCTTTCTTCATTTCCAGTTCATTGCATAGGGCGTGTATATAGCGTGTTATTAGTTCACTACGGGTAGTCGAGTAAAAATCACAATAGATGCAACGGGTCTTGCAGAAAGGAATATGAAGATAGATACCTGCCATAGCTATGCTGTTTGAGTTTTGTAGGTGCAAAAGTAAGACTATTATCGGATAATATATCAAAGAATTGTTTTCTCTTAACACAAAACGCCGCTGTATATGAATATTTCCGAATAGGTAATGAACTGTTAAATTGTTTCTGTTGAGGAAGCAAATTTATACTAAGCGGAATTGTTCATGTTAAGTATATGCTACATAACATTGTTTAGTAACACTGCCCTAAATGTTGTTTTTCCCCCAATAAATCCCTAATTTGCGCAACACTAAATGAATGGTATGTGAGTCATACTAAGTAATTATTTAAATCTTGTGTATTATGAAAGTATATCAGACTAATGAAATCAAGAACATTGCCTTGTTGGGAAGTTCTGGCTCTGGGAAAACCACTCTCGTGGAAGCGATGCTTTTCGA